>JBAWVV010000010.1:0-26947 GCA_037147115.1 Planctomycetia bacterium
CCCCGCCCTTCTGCCTCCCCCTCCTCCGTCCGGCGTGCCCGGTCGGGGCAAACGTGGCATACTGTCCGCCGGGGGTGACCGGCCGACGGACGGACGGCGCCCCCGTTGACCCCATGCGGAGGTGACCGGTGCGCACAGCACGTTGGACGGGTGGATGGCTCCTGGTGGCTGGCTTCGTCGCCGCCCTTTCTTTCTCTGGCCGCGGCGTCGCCGCCGAGGCCGATGCCGGCTTCACGCCGATCTTCAACGGCACCTCGCTCGAGGGCTGGGAGGGGAAAGACTTCTGGACGGTCAAGGATGGCGCGATCGTCGGTACGACGACGGCCGAAAAGCCAACCGAAGGCAACACCTTCCTGATTTGGCAGCAGGGCACGCTCGACGACTTCGAGCTCAAGCTCAAGTACAAGATCGAGGGGGGCAACAGCGGCATCCAGTACCGCAGCCACCACCATGGTGACTTCGTCGTCGGCGGCTACCAGGCCGACATCGATTCCGGCCCAACCTACTCCGGCATCAACTACGAGGAGCGGGGCCGTGGGATTCTCGCCGAGCGCGGCCAGCGGGTGACGATTGCCCCCGATGGAACCAAGAAGGTCGAGGAAATCGCCAACAAGGATGAGCTCCAGAAGGTCATCAAACCGGGCGAGTGGAACGAATACCACCTCGTTGCCAAGGGGCCGAAGCTCTCCCACTTCATCAACGGCACGCTGATGTCGGAGACGATCGACGAGCAGGAGGGGAAGCGCACCGAAAAGGGGGTTCTCGCCCTCCAGCTCCACGCCGGCCCGCCGATGGTGGTCCAGTTTAAGGACATCCATCTCAAGCGCACCAAGCTCGCTGACGGTCGCAAGAAGCTCGTTCTCGTGGCAGGCAACGCCAGCCACGGCTCCGGCGAGCACGAGTTCCGCGCCGGCGTGAAGCTGCTGGAGAAGTGCCTTGATTCCAGCGGCGGAAAGGTCGTCACGGCTGCTTACGACCACGGCTGGCCGGCCGACCCGACCGCCTTCGACAACGCCGACGGGATCTTCTTCTTTGCCGACGGCGGTGGCGGCCATCCTGTCCTCCAAAGCAACCGGCTGGCAATGGTCGACGCGCTGGCGAAGCGCGGCATCGGCATTGCCTGCCTCCACTATGCGGTGGAAGTGCCGAAGGAGAAGGGTGGCCCCGAGTTCCTCAACTGGATGGGGGGCTACTTCGAGCCCCATTGGTCGGTGAATCCCCACTGGATGCTCGCCAAGACGGAGCTTGCCAAGGATCATCCGATCACGCGCGGCGTGAAGCCGTTTGAGACCAACGACGAGTGGTACTACCACATGCGGTTCAAGGAGCCGCAGTCGAAGGTGGTGTCGATCCTCTCGGCCGTCCCGCCGGACGACACCCGCGAGCGTCCCGATGGCCCCCACAGCAACAACCCCACCGTCCGGGCCGGCAAGGGGAGCCGCGAGGTTCTCGCCTGGGCCTACGAGCGCCCCGAGGGGGGCCGTGGCTTCGGGTGCACCGGCGCCCACTTCCACCGCAACTGGGCCAACGACGACTTCCGTCGCCTGATGCTCAACGCGCTGGTGTGGACAACGGGCCTGGATGTCCCCGCCGAGGGGATCGCCAGTGGCGTCACCCCCGACGACCTGGCGGCGAACCTCGACGCCAAGGGGAAGTAAGCCGAGCTGTCGCGACCGAGAGCGACGTCATGATTCGACGCGGGGCGGGGGCGTGCTCCCCCGCCCCGCATTTTTTCCAGACGACACATCCCAGACCGATTCAACAGCCCCTTTCAGGAGACCGTTTCGTGCCCAAGATTTCCGTTGATGGCGTCGGTGATTTCGAAGTTCCCGCCGGCAAGCGGCTGGTCAACGCGCTGGTTGACGAGTGCGGCATCGACCAGCTCCATGCCTGTGGCGGCAACGGCCGTTGCACCACCTGCCGGGTGGAGTTTGTCGCCGGCGAGCCGGCCGCGATGACGGTGGCGGAAAAGAATGTTCTCGCCGCGAAGGGGATCACGACGCCCGGCGTGCGGCTCTCCTGCCAGATGCTCTGCGATCAAGACATGAGCCTGAAGGCCTCGAGTCGCCTCGCCGGCTCCGGCCGCGCCGATGCCGGTAGGCGCCCCGCCGACGCCCTCGAGCCGCAGCCGGTGGAATGGGTGTGAGCGGGAACTCGCTTACTCGTTTGCCAAAAGTAGTCCGCGACGCTCTGCAGCGAGGGGTCGCCCGTGCTCCGAGAGCCGGCGTTGACGGCAAGCGAAGCCATGGATGGCGCAGCGCAGGCGGCATCGAGAGAGCGGAGGGCATGGATGCCCGAAGCGAACGTCCGGCGACGGGGCATGGGCGACCCCGAAGCCGCGTTTGAGTTCGAAGCGACGGAGGGGAGCTCGCGGGCGGCGAGCCTGTGGGCGGTCCGTCGGCGGGGCCGGCAAAAGTTTCGTCGTGACTCGGAGGACCTCGTCACTCCTCAAGCGTTCGCCGATCCCCGCCTCGCCTGGTCGTTGGCAACAACGAGGCCAATCTTGATCCTGACCAGCGTCGCCCCTCGCCTCACTTCGCCCCGAAGAGCTTGAGCACGATCCCGGCCACGTCGCGGGCGTGGAGGGGCTCGGAGCCGATGACGTCGGGGCGGGAGCAGATCAGGATCGTCTCGTGGGGATCATCGGCGTCGATCGCGCCGTGTGAGCCCTTGACGAGATTCGTGTCGAGCGGGATCCCGAACGGCATCCCCGGCGGCGGCGGGGCGGTGCGGTCGATGAACATCTCGAGCGGGTCGAAGCCCGGCTTCTTGTGGATGTCGATCGTCCGGGCGAAGGTCGGGGCCTTGTTGACGTCGACCCACCACGGATAGGCAAACCAGGCCTCCGACGTGCTCTCGAGCACGACATCGCCGCAGTGGCTGGCCAGCGCCGGGACGGGGGTGTCGGAGAGCGCCGCGCCGACGAGCGCCGTGCCAGAGTAAACCTGCTTCACGCCGCGCCGGGTGTCGAAGAGGCTGTGGATCTGCTGCACCAGCCGGTCACGCTCCTCACGCGCCAGGCCGAGCTTGAGAAAGACATGGGCTACCTGGTGATCAGCCAGCGCCCACGCCCGGCTCTTCTCCATGTCGATCAGCTCCCCGTCGGGGGAACCCTTGACCAGGAGCAGGCCGACATCGCGGAGGATGCGGTTGACGAAGATGGCGTGCGTCACCGGGCGGATCCGGTATTCACCCGCCACGACGACGACGAGATTCTCCACCCCCACAAGCCTTCCATACTCTTCCACCAAGGCGCCGATCTCGGCGTCGAGCTCGCCGCAGGCGGCGTGGGCGGCGTCGCTGTCGGGGCCTTGTCGCTGCGCGGCATAGTCGAGGTGGGGGAGATAGACAACGGCCAGATGCGGCGGGGCTTCCTGGGCGGCGGCGAGGAAACTCTGCGCGATCCAGCGCGAGGATTCGATGCCGGCCAGCGGCCCCCAGAACTTGTGGAGCGGGAAGTCGCCGAGGCTCTCCCGGAGAGTCGCGTAGAGCGGCTCCGGGTTTGTGTGGCACCACATCGTCTCGCTGCCGTCGGGGTTGTGCCGGGGGGCCGGGAGGCAGACAAGATCGGCCGTGGCGTGCTTCGACTGAAGCAGGAACCAGGCGGCAGTGCGCAGCTCCGGCCGGGAGGCCTTGAGGCGGTCCCAAATCCTCGGGATCCGGTGGACCGAGTCGGGGCTGATCCACATTTCGAGATGGTGCTCGTCGCGGTCGTAGACGCCGTTGGCCATGATCCCGTGCTTGCGCGGCGTGCCGCCGGTGGTGAGCGTGGCCTGCACCGGGCAGGTGACGGCGGGGAAACAGGGCTCGAGCGGCACCTTCCCGCCGAGCGCGGCAAGCCCGGCCACGACCGGCATCCGGGCCAGGTCTTCAGGCCGCAAACCGGGGACCGAAAGGAAGAGGACGTGGAGCGGCTGGGGGTCGGCGGCGTCGGTCATCGGTGGCTCCGAGGAGAGTGGGAGGCGGCAGGGGGAAGGTGGCGGTTGAGGAAGGAGAACGACTCGCGGGCGGTGTCGAGCCAGCGGTGAGACTGGCGGGGAAGCTCGACATGGAGCCCCCCGTCATAGCCGGCGGCGGCGAGGAGGGGGAGCAGGGCGGCAAAATCGACGTCGCCGGCCCCGAGGGGGAGATGGTCGTGGCGGCAGGCGAGCATGTCGTCGACATGCACATTGACGATGGTTTCGACATAGGGCTTGAGCCTGGCAGCGAGGGGCCACTCCCCCAGGCATTCCAGATGGCCGAGATCGACGGTGAGGCCGAAGCACGCGGGATTCCCGAGGCGGTCGCGGAGCAGGGCCCACCGACCGAGCGTGTCGATCACCATCCCTGGCTCCGGCTCGAATCCCAGCCGCACGCCACGCTTCGTCGCCCGCTCGATGACGGGCCCGAGTCCGGTGCGGAGCCGGTCGAGGTTTGTCGAATCGTCGGCGGCGTCGCGCCCCACGCCCGACCAGAGGGAGAGGCAGGGAGCGTTCGACTTTACGCCCGACGTGGCGCCTGACGTGGTGCCCAATTCGGCAGCAAGATCGACCGCCGCGAGGAGGAAGTCGATGCGGCGCTTCCGGGCGGAGGGATCTGGAGAGACGAGCGTCGGCTCGTGCTTGTGGAGGGGATCGAGGAGATGGCGGGCACCCGTCTCTATCGTGCAGGCCATCCGCGTGTGGGCCAAGAGCGACCGCCAGTGATCGATCTCGACGGAGAGACCGGCGAGGCTGCCGGTGGCTATTTCTCCGAACAGACCATGGTCTGGAGTGAGCGCCAGCGACTGGTAGCCCAGATCGGCGAGGATCGCGACGGCGTCAGCCGGCGGCACGTCGCCGATGCTGTTGGTGCTGAATCCGGGGCGCATGGCGGCGGCGGATGCCGGTCAGGTGGGAGGGATGAAACGCCGCAGGAGTTGAAAGGGCGCGAGGAGCACGAGGATCACCACGGCCCACGGCTCGCCGCAGACGGAGAGCACGAGGATCGCGTCGAGGGTGATCAGCGACATGATCGCGTTGCCGACCGCCGCACGGACAACCTGCGGCGCCGGATTGAGCACGCCAATTCCGGCGCGGAGAAGGATCGATGCCGACACCAGCGTCCACAGGATCGTCCAGGCGGTGAGCCGGTCGACGGCCATCCCGGGCTGGATCGTGCCCGCCCAGGGGATCGCGCCGGTGGAGGCCCGCACGCCGAAGAACGCGCCCGACCCGGCAAGCGCCAGCCCCACGGCCATCACGGCCGTGGCTCGAGCCAGCGCCACCCGCCTGCTCGTCGTCGCCTCGTCGCGGGCGTAGAGGGTAATCCCCGCCACATAGACGGCGATTCCCACCGGGATCAGCCAGTGGGGCAGGAGGAGCGGGCCGCCGGCGGCCGACATTCCCAGCAGCCAGTTGAGCCCTCGGCACAGCCCCATCACGGCCGGGCCGAAGGGGGTGCTCTTGGCATGCCGGTCGTAGGTCCAGATGGCTGCGGTGAGCCCTGCTCCGACCAGCGCCGGCGCCGGATACCCCGAGGCGAAGGCCGCGCCGCAGGCTCCCAGGCCAGCCAGCGCCAGCAATCCCTGGCCGACCAGCGCCGCTGTCTTCACGTCGATCTGCCCGGAGGGGAGCGGACGCTCGGGGCGCTCGACTGAATCGAGGGCAACGTCGAAGACATCGTTGAGCACCATCCCGGCGGCATAGAACGCCCAACCTGCGGCGGCGGCCAGAATCATTGCCGGCCGCACCTGGAGCGAGGTCAGCCCGGCGACGACGAGATAGCCGGCGAGAACGTCGGCGATCGCCGTGAAGTGATTCGGTAGCCGCAGCAGTCGCGCCCAGGCGAGCCCTTGCCCCATGCGCGTCACCCGATCGCCACGCCGGCCCGACCGGCACTGGCTTGGAGGTATTCCCGCGCGGCCTTCGCCGCTTCGTCGGGCTTGGCGCGGTTGGGGTAGAGCTCGACGGTCACCCAGATGTCGGGCGTGTGCTCGGCGATGGCGCGGAACACCCCGTCGAAGTCGATCGCCCCGTCACCGGGAACGAGGTGGTGGTGAACCCGCGTCGCGGCGATGTCTTCGAAGTGGTAGTGCCTCGTATGGGGCTTCATGATCGGCACCCACTCGGCCGGATCCTCCGAGACGCAATAGGCATGGCCGATGTCAAAGTTGAGGCCGAGGGCGGGGTGATTCACGCGCTCGGCAAACTCGAGATACTGCCCGAACTTCTCGATCAGCAGCCCCGGCTCCGGCTCGATCAGGAGCGTCACCCCGACCTCCGCGGCCACGTCGAGGACCGGCATGATCTCGTCGTAGAAGATGTCGGTGGCCTGGGCGTAGGTCTGCCCCTCGGCGACCTCGCCACCCGGCTCGGTGGAGATCGTCTTGGCGCCAAGCTCGGCCGCCAGACGGAGGGCGCGCTTCGTGTGCTCGCGGCGGATTGCCCGGTAGTGGCGGTCGGGGTCGGTCCAGCCGGGATGCCAGTAGGGCTGCCGGGGATCGGCGATGGCGTTCATCATGAACGCGTTGATGTTGGAGATCGTCAGGCCCGACTCGGCCAGAGCCCGGCGGATCGAGTCTTTCTGAACGCCGAGCAGGCCGGCGGGCCAGGCATGGGGGACGTCGGCGAGGAGCTCGATGCCGGAATAGCCGAAGCTGGCGATCCGGCGGATCGCCTGTTCCACGGGGACGTCGAGGTAGGCGTTGGAGGAGAAGGCGAGCGAGAGGGGCATGATGACTCCGAGCTGGCGGCAGGGACAGGCCGACAGGCCATGGCTCCCCCCGGGACCACGAGAGTCTAGTTTCCCGCCGGCCAGAGAACGAGGTAGCGCTCAATCCAGGCCGGACGGAGCGGCAGATGCTCGAGCTCCGTGTAGACCATCGCCGCGGGATTGACGTCGCGCGACTCCATCAGCCTCACATGTCGCGCGACGGCCGGGTGCCGGCCGATCGTGGGGAGAATGACGAGCCAGACGGCCGCGAGCGTCGCCGTGGCGAAGGCCAGCCGCAGCCCGGGGGGAATCCTCGGGAGGATGACGGAGGGACCTGTCACGGCGTCACCCCCTGCCGGAAGAGCCAGCCGAACGTCAGGCTCGCCATCGCCAGGGAGAGGACGAGATTGAGGGCCTGGCCTAGGCAGTAGAGGATCAGCGGCCGACCGCTGGCGAGCGTCGGGGCAAGCTCGCGGAAGTTCGTCTGCAGCCCCATGCAGATGAAGCCCACACAGAACAGCCAGCCGCGCAGCCGCGACGTGAATCCCTGGATCGCGCCGTCGACGAGGAGCGCGAGCTCGGGTGACATCGTGAACAACCAGGAGCAGACGATCGACGTGCCGATGAAGCCGAGGATGAACTTTGGAAACCGGCGCCAGGCCTCGGCAACGAGCGACGCCTTCGGTCCGGCCGCATCGCGATCGACCCAGCCGGCCCAGTAGACGGCGACCGCGAAGGCAATGATCCCGATCATCGAGTTCTGGATCATCTTTACCGTGGCCGCCACTTCGGCCGGGCGCTTGTCGTCGAGATTCTTCCCGAGCATCTCGCCGGCAGCAACGACCGCCCCGGTGGCGTCGATCGTGCCACCGAGCCAAGCGCCCCCGACGATCGGGTCGATCCCCGCCCACTGGATGAACGGCGGCATCACCACCATCATCGCCACGGTGAACAGCAGCGAGAGCCCGATCGCCAGCGACAGCTCCTCCTTCTTCGCCTTGCAGGCGGCGCCGGTGGCGATCGCCGCCGACACCCCGCACACCGACATGTCGGCAGCGATCACCATGCAGAGGCTTTTCGAGGGAATCTTCAGCCAGTGGACCCCGAAGAGATAGGTGACGACCAGCACGATCGGCGTCACCACCCAGCTCGTCAGCAGCCCCGGCAGGCCGAGCTCGAGCAGCCGGCTGAAGAGGACCTCCGCCCCAAACACCACCAGCCCGGTCTTGATGAGAAACTCCCCCTGGAGCGCCGCCTCAAGCCACTTTGGTACGCCAATGGTATTACCGATGACGAGGCCGACGAGGAGCGCCCAGAGGGGATACTCGAGGTTGTAGTAGTTGATCACCTTCTGTGCGGCCATCAGATAGGCGAGGCCACCGAGGAGCGCGAGGAAGCATGCCCCGGGGAGGACGGCAGCGAGCGACCGGCCCCGCAAGAGCGTTCCGGCGGCGAGGATGCCGACGACCCACGTCATCCCGAGGAGGATCGGGATCGAGACCGGCTTGACCTTCGTCTTGTCTTTCTTGTCGACGACAACGAGGGCTTGCTGTGGCGCATCGCTCCAGGTCTGTGGCTTATCGATCGTCGCAGAAAGCCGATTGGGCCAGCCCTTCGGGAAGGCCTTGCGGCTGCCCGCATCCTCGGTCGGCCGAGTGCTCCAGCCAATGGCCAGCGCCAGCGTTACCAGCGCCACGCCGATGAGGATCGCGGCGAAGTCTTCGTGGAACCCGCGACGGGGGAGGTCGGCACCGGGATCAGTTGCCATCAGGTCTCCTTTGTGTCATCAGCCTCGCATCCGCAAGGTTCTAGCTCGAGGCGCTGCGGTATTTCGAGAGCGCCGACTGAAACACCCACCGCGATATCACCAGCGCCGCTGCGGCGGCAAACACCGTCCCGGCCACCATCATCCCCCCCTGCCCCGTCAGCGGCTGGGCGATGACCCGCGCTGGGACGTTGACCACGAGGAGAATCGGGATCACAAACGTGCACAGGGCGCGCAGCGGTCCGCCCCAGGGGCCGGAGTAAATCTCGGCCGGATAGCGGGAGAAGTTCGTCAGATAGAACCAAAAATCATAAAGGCTTTGATTGCGCCCCAGATGGATCGTGGCGGCGGCGAGCATGATCACGAGGCTGTAGAGAATCGCCACGCCGCAGACCACGAGGAGTGGAAAGAGGAGGATCGCGACAGGATGCGGCGGCTGCGGGAGGCGGGGGATCGCCCAGGCAAGGAGCCCGACGCCAACGAGGCCATTGGCGAAGGCCGAGAAATCGACCCGGTGCATCGAGAGGAGAAACTGCGCATCAAGCGGCTGGACGAGGATCCCGTCGAGCCCGCCGGTGCGGACCATTTCGGTGAGCTCCTCGGCACTCGGCATGAAGAGGGCCTGAACGATTGAGTTGATGATCAGCCCGGTGGCGACGAAGACGAAGAACGGCGCCTTCGTCCAGCCTGTCCCCAGGCCGATCTCGGGGGTGAAGGTGAAGACGAGGAGGTAGAAGGCGAGATTCATCGCCATCCAGCCGAGGCTCGTGACGCACTCGAGGACGAAGTTCGCCCGGAACGTCATGTCGCGGACCAGACAGGCCCGCGCGAAGGTGAGCAAGATCGAGATGTAGCGGGTCATCGGAACGCTCCTTTACCCACCAAAAGCACTGTAGCGCCGCGTGCCGCGCCACCAAGCGATCCGGCAGGCGACGATCATCACCCCCACCCAGGCCGCTTCCACCAGGAGCGACCGGACAAGCTCCGCCCCCTGCACCTTTCCCAGCCACACCGCCGCCGGGAAGTAGGCGGTGTATTCAAAGGGGAGGAAGCGGACGACATCCGCCACGCTCACGCCGGAGATGCCGGTGGGGATGTCGCGGAGCATGTCGAGGGGGAACATGTGGCCGGAGAGCATGTACTGCACGAGCATGTAGGCGAAGACGATGCTCGAGACCTCGAGGAACCAGAAGCCGAGCATCCCCAGCGTCGCCTCCATGAAGAATCCGAGGAGGAAGGAAAGCGCGAGCGAGAGCGTGAAGGCCCCAAGCGTCGTCGCATCGGGGATCGGCGGGAAGTAGTCGCGGCAGAAGAGGAACACGCCGGCGAAGGGGAGCGTTGCTACGGCGTAGTAGACGAGCTTGTGGGCGATCCGCGCGGCGAGGAGGTAGCCGACGTAGTCGACCGGCTGGACGAGGTATTTCTTGATCGACCCGTCGCGGATGCTGCGCGCGACGCCACTGGCCAGGCCCGGCATGCTGGAGAAGGCGCGCGAGACCATCGTGAGGAGGTAGTAGGCGACAATGTCGTTGCGGGAGTAGCCGGCGATCGATCCCGAGCTCGTTGCGCCGAAGACGGCCGTCCAGAGGAAGACCTGCGTGACGATCGGGAGGAAACGCATGAGCGTGCCGAGGACGAAGTCGCCGCGGTAAACCAGACGCTCCTCGAGGCAGATGACGAGCATCGTCCACCACACCCGCAGGCCCAGGCGGCGGCGGGCGAGGAAGCCCGACGGCGCGGGATCGCTCGTGGCGGCCGTCATCGCGGGGCCCCCGTCGCGCCGTCGGTGCCGGCGGTGCTCCCCGAGCGGAACATCTCGGCGACGATCTCCTCGAGTGGCACATCCTCCACCGACACGTCGCGCACTCCCTGTCCGCGGAGGATCCCGGGGAGGACATCGGCGATCCGCGTCCGATCGATCCGCAGGATCACCTGCGGCCCGCGAATCTCGCAGGGGAAGCCGAGGCGGTCGATGGCGGCCGGATCGGGGGGGGCGTCGAGATCGAGCGTGACGATCTTGTGGGAGGTGAAGCGGTCGACGATCTGCTCGAGCGACCCATCGTAAAGGATGCTCCCCTCGGTGACGACGACGAGCCGCTTGCACAGCGCCGCCACGTCTTTCATGTAGTGGGTGGTGAGGATCACCGTCATCTGTCGCTCGGCTTGGACGTGGGCGAGGAAGCGGTGGAGGGAGTGCTGGGCAACAACGTCGAGGCCGATCGTCGGCTCGTCGAGGAACAGCACCTCCGGCTCGTGGAGGAGGGCGGCGACGAGCTCGAGCTTCATCCGCTCCCCGAGCGAGAGGTCGCGGACCGGCCGGAGGAGGAGCTTGCGGACGTCGAGGAGATCGACAAGCTCGTCGCGCGTCCGTTCGAAACGCGGCGTGTCGATCCGGTAGATCTCCTTGTGGAGCCGGAAGCTCTCGGCGGCAGGGAGATCCCACCACAGCTGGTTGCGCTGCCCCATGACCAGCGCGAAGCGGCGGCGGAAGTCGTCGGTCCGCTCCCAGGGGACGCTGCCGAGAACGGTGGCCGTGCCGCGGGTGGGGGTGATGATCCCGGAAAGAAGCTTGAGAAAGGTTGTCTTGCCGGCGCCGTTGGGGCCGAGCATGGCCACGAACTCCCCCTTCTCCACCCGCAGGTCGACCCCCCGGAGAGCCTCGACAACGCGGCTTTTCCGGTTGAAGAGTCCCGTGACGCTCGCCAGCAGCCCTTCCGGCTTGTCGAACACCCGGTACTCCTTGGCGAGCCCCTGGACCTCGATCACGGGATCGTCCGCCGCGCTCGGGGCGTTTGTCCGGGTCTGACTGGAGTTGTGCATCGCGGGAGTATAGGGGAAAACCTCCGCTCACCTGGAGGGCCCCTCATGATCCGCGTCGGCCTCGGCCACGACACCCACCGCCTCGGGCCGGGCACGGCGCTCGTGCTCGGTGGGATCGCGATCCCGCACGATCGGATGGCCCTCGGCCACAGCGATGCCGACGTCCTCCTTCACGCCATCACCGATTCGCTCCTCGGGGCGGCAGCCCTCGGCGACATCGGCGAGCTCTTCCCCGACACCGATCCGGCGAATCGGGGGCGGGATTCGGCCGGGATGCTCCGCGTCGCCCGCGACCGGGTGGCCGAGGCGGGGTGGCGAATTGTGAATCTGGATTGCGTGATCTTCGCCCAGCGCCCCAAAATCCTCCCGCACCGCGCCGCGATCCGCAGCCGCGTCGCGGCGATCCTCGGGATCGACGTGGACCGGGTGTGGCTCAAGGCGAAGACGGGTGAGAAGGTGGGGCCGATCGGCGAGGAGCTCGCGATCGGCGCGGAGTGTGTGGTGTTGATCGAGCGCGATTGAACCGTCCGGCCGTGGGTGGCCGGCCGCGCTGAAGACCAGCAAGCGAACAGCAAGCGAAGGACAGTCCATGGCGACGACCGAGGCGACGAAGGCTCTGCCGAAGATCGAGGTTTACAGCACGCTCTCGCGGAAGAAGCAGGCGTTTGAGACGGTGCGCCCCGGCGAAGTGGGGATGTATCTCTGTGGGCCGACGGTCTACAAGCCGAGCCACATCGGCCACATGGTCGGCCCGGTGATCTTCGACACCGTCAAGCGGTACCTCGTCTACTCCGGCTGGAAGGTGACGTGGGTCGTGAACGTCACCGACGTCGACGACAAGATCATCGTCGAGAGCGCTGCCCGCGGCACGACGATGGCCAAACTCGCCGAGGAGATGACCCGCGACTACCTCGACAACCTCGCTGCTCTCGGCGTGACGACGATCGACCAGATGCCGAAGGCGACCGAGCACATCGGCACGATCATCACCTTCATCGAGGGGCTGATCGCGAAGGACTGTGCCTATGCCTCCGACGGCGACGTCTACTTCGACGTCACCCGCGACGCCGATTACGGCAAGCTCACCAACCGCTCGGTCGACGCCATGCAGGGGGAGGGAGGCTCGACCGCCGAACGGAAGCGATCGGCTGCCGACTTTGCCCTCTGGAAGAAGGCCAAGGCGGGGGAGCCCTCCTGGGAGAGCCCCTGGGGGCCGGGCCGGCCCGGCTGGCACATCGAGTGCTCGGCGATGTCGCGGGCGATCCTCGGCGAACACTTCGACATTCACGGTGGCGGTCTCGACCTCATCTTCCCCCACCACGAAAACGAGATCGCGCAGAGTGAATCGCTCCACGACAAGCCGATGGCCACCTATTGGATGCACAATGGACTGATGCAGGCCTCTGGCGCCGCCGGCAAGGTGGGGGGGCGACCGCGCGGGAGCGAAGGCGGCGAGGATGTGGCCAGCCAAACAGCCACGAAGATCAGCAAGTCGACCGGCGCCGAGCCCTTCAAGGACCTCCTCGCCCGCCACCGCCCCGAGGCGATCCGCTTCCTCCTCCTCTCCACCCACTACCGCAGTCCGATCGCCTTCGGTGAGGAGCCGCTCGGCGAGAGCGCCCGCGCCATGGAGGCCTTCGAGCGCCTCTTCCAGCGCTTCGAGCGGCTCACCGGAACATCGTTCTACGCGCTCGAGCCCCGCAACCGGCACGCCGGCGACGCGGCCGTCGTCGCCGCCGGCCCCGACGTGACGGCGCTGCGTCAAAAATTTCTCGAGGCGATGGACGACGACTTCAACACGGCGATCGCGATGGCGACGCTCTTCGATTTCGTGCGCGTGGCCAACAAGTTCATCGACACCCAGGGGATCGAGAAGCAATCCATCCCGGCCGATCAGGCGAGCCTCCGGGCGATGATGGAGGTGTTTCGCGAGCTGACGGAGGTGCTCGGTCTGTTCCTCCTCGAGCCCAAGGCCAAGGCGTCGGGCGCGGATGATGACCTCGTCGGCAAGCTCATGGAGCTCGTCATCGAGATTCGTGCCAATGCCCGCAAGGCGAAGGATTTTGCCACGGCGGATCTCGTCCGCACGAAGCTCACCGCCGCTGGCGTTGTCCTCGAGGATCGCCCCGATGGCACCGGCTGGTCGAGGAAGTCGTGAGCGACCCTTCGGCGCAACTCAAGATCGATTCCCAGATCGATTCCCAGATCGATACCCAAACCGATAACCAGATCGTCGGCCTAGGGGAGATCCTCTGGGACGTCTTTCCCGACGGAGCGCGGTTCGGCGGGGCCCCGGCCAACTTCGCCTGCAGTGCCGCCGGTCTTGCCGCCGGCTCCGCCCGCGTGGGCATGGCCGGCGCCGTCGGCCGCGACGATCTCGGCCAGAGGGCGTTGGCCGAGCTCACCTCGCGCGGCGTCGCCGTGACGGCCGTGGCGGTCTTGCCGCAGCCCACCGGCCGGGTCGATGTGACGGTCGATTTGGCAGGCCATGCCTCGTACGTCTTCGCTCCCGACTGTGCCTGGGACAACGTTCCCTGGAGCGACAGCCTCGAGCGGCTTGCCGCCGAAACATCGGCCGTCTGTTTCGGCACGCTCTCTTCCCGCGGGAGCGTGTCGCTTGCCACGATTCGCCGCTTCGTCGCCGCCGTCCCCTCCCCTGCCCTACGGATCCTCGACATCAACCTCCGCCCGCCGTTCTGGTCGTCGGACATTGTCCGTGACTCGCTCCCGCTTGCGAACGTCGTCAAATGCAACGACGACGAACTGCCCGTGGTGGCGGAGATCCTCGGGCTCACCGGCAGCCCCGAGTCGATCCTCCGACAGCTCGTTGATCGCCACGCCCTCCGCCTGGCCGCGCTCACGCGGGGGGCGAAAGGCTCGCTCCTGGTCACCGCCGACGGTGCTGCGAGCGACCTGCCGGGCACGCCGGTGGAGGTCATCGACACCGTCGGCGCTGGCGATGCCTTCACCGCCGCGGTCACCCTCGGGCTCCTTGCCGGCTGGCCGCTGTCAAAGCTCCATGCCCATGCCGAACGTGTGGCGGCTTATGTCTGCACGCAGCCTGGTGGCACGCCGCCGATCCCCGCCGATCTGCGGATCGGGTGACGGCGGGTGAGCGGCCTGCCCTCGCCTCCAGCGCCGAAGGGGAACGATTTCTCGGCCAAGCTGTCGTCTGACGGGGCGTGCTGCGGCTGATGGGAGCGCGGGCGAGGATAAACGACCGGACGCGCGCCGGTTGATCCCGACATGACGGTGAAGGCCGGCGGAGATCGAGCGGCCATCGTGTCGAGCCGGCCGCCGTTGCTTGTTTGTCGGTGTCGCGGGGCGTATGATCTCGGTCGGTTCTTCGTCTGGGGGATGCAGCGAGCGGTATTCCGGATCAAAGCCCCGGAGGCCCTCGGACTGCGATCCGGTGGATCGTTTGTTGATCCATGGGTGCATCGCGACGCGTTGGTCGCGATTGACACGTGCCGGCCACTCTGGCCGGCATGCTCGACATTCGGTGGCTGTGGCCTCTTGTTTCCCCGGCTTCCCGGGGGCCTGCGGTGTAGCCATCCCCCTGGAGGTGATCGATGCTTGCTCCCGTGCGCCCGCTTTTTGTCTCCACCTATCCCCCCGAGGCGTGCGGGCTGGCGACCTTCACCAAAGACACCGCCGATGCGGTCGATCTGGCCGCCGGGCAGGCTGTGTCGTCGGTCGCGGCGATCGAGCGGATCGCCACCATCCCAACGAGCGATCCGCGGGTAACGCATGTCATCGACAACCGTCGCCCCGAGGCCTACACCTTCGCCGCCGAGGTTGCCAACGACGGCCCCTGCGACGTCGTCAACCTCCAGCATGAGTTCGGGCTCTATCCAGGCGACTGGGGCTGCCGGATCCTCGACTTCGCGGCGGCCTGCACGAAGCCGATCGTGACCACCTTCCACACCCTCCTCCCGGAGCCTCAACCGGCGCCGCGGCGGATCGTCCGCGAGCTCGCGGCACGCAGCCGGCGCGTTGTTGTGATGACCCGGATCGCGGCCCGGTTGCTCGAAGAGGATTACGGCGTCGATCCCGACTCCGTGCGGATCATTCCCCACGGTGTCCCTCCGGTGCCTTTTGGCCGCGACGACCCGCGTCATCCTTCCCGCGATGATTCGCTCCAGGAGTCACTCGGGCTCGCCGGTCGCCGGCTGATCTGCACCTTCGGGCTCATCAACCGCGGCAAGGGGCTCGAGCACATGATCCGCGGCCTCCCGGCGGTGGTGGCCGCCTGCCCGGAGGTCCTCTATCTGATCGTCGGGGCGACCCACCCCCAGGTGAAGCTCCAGGAAGGGGAGGTCTACCGCGAAGGGCTCGCCGAGCTGGCTCGGTCGCTCGGCGTCGGCGACCACGTGCGGTTTGTCAATCGCTATCTGTCGCTCCCGGAACTGCTCGCCCATCTCCAGGCCTGCGATGTGTTCGTCACCCCTTACCCCGGCAAGGATCAGATCGCCAGCGGCACGATGGCCTACGCCATGGCCGTCGTCGGCGCGGTCATCAGCACGCCGTACCTCTATGCCTGCGAGATGCTGGCGGAAGGGCGCGGGATCCTCGTTCCCTTCTCCGACAGCGACAGCCTCGCCCGTGCGGCCATTCTCCTTTTCACGGACGACAGGCTGCGGATGCAGACCCAGCGGAAGGCCTACCGCTACGTCCGGCCGATGTTCTGGCCAAACGTCGGCCGCAGCTATCACGACCTCTTCAGCCGGGTCGCCGCAGAGGATCGCCGGCCAACCCCACGCGATGTGCGTTCGGAGTCATCGGCTTCCGCGCTCGTTACTGCGCTCCACGGGGAGGCCCAATGACCGCCCCCACCCGACTCCTTCTCTCCCACCTCGACCGGATGACCGACTGCACCGGTCTGATCCAGCATGCGATCTACGGGATCCCGCGCCGGGAGAGCGGCTACACCACCGACGACAACGCCCGCGCTCTGCGCCTGTGCACCCGCTTGTGGAGCCATGCTCCGGACGAGCGGATGCTCTCCCGCGTGTCGTGTTATTTGAGCTTCCTCGAGCATGCCCGCTGCCAGGTGAAGGGCTTTCATAATTTTCTCAGTTATCAGCGTGATTGGCTCGATGCGACCGGGACAGGCGATTGCCAGGGGCAGGCTGTTTTAGCGCTGGCCGAGGTCCTCGGCAGTCGGCTCCCCGAGGGCTACCGGTCGGTGGCCTGGGAACTGATCAAGACCGTCCTGCCGACGCTCGCCGAGATCCGCAGCCTGCGGGCCCAGGCGTACGTGATCCTCGCCTGGTCGCATCTCCACAAGGCCGACGTCCGCGAAGCGCGGGCGCTGGAGACGGTGGCGCATCAGGCAGCGCTGCGGCTCACGGTGGCATTCGCCCGGTCACACCGCCCCGAATGGCCGTGGTTTGAGTCGCGGATGACCTATGCCAACGCCGTCCTCCCGCACAGCCTGTTTGCCGCCGCCGAGCTTTGGCCGGAAGGGCCTTTCCTATCGGTCGCCGAGGCAACCTTCGGCTTCCTCGTTCTGGAGACGACCGTCGACGATTGCTTCTGGCCCGTCGGCAACCTCGATTGGTATGCCCGGGGCGAGACGAAATCTCCCTACGACCAGCAGCCGGTCGAGGCCTCGACGATGGCCGAGGCGGCGCTGGCAGCCTTCGCCGCGCGGGGCGACAGCCGGCATCTCGCCACGTTCCACCGGGCCGAGGCGTGGTTCGCGGGGCGCAACAGCCTGCGCGTTCCCCTCACCGATCCCCTCACGGGTGGCTGCTGTGACGGACTCCAGCAGAACGGCCCCAACCGCAACCAGGGGGCCGAGTCGACCCTCGCCGCGCTGTGGACCGAGTGGCTCGGGAGCACCCTCCGGCCGGTCGATGGCCTCGGCGCGGCAGCCGCCATCCTCCCCTTTTCTCTCCCTCGCACCCCCCTGGAATGCACCGACGCATGACTCCCATCGCCAGCAGAAGGCACTATCCCGAGCTGTTTCACCGCCACGAAGGTAATCCGATCCTCACCGCCGACGATTGGCCCTATCCGGCGCACACCGTCTTCAATGCCGCGGCCTGTCAGGTTGGCGACGAGACGCTCCTCCTGGTGCGCGTTGAGGATCGTCGCGGCCATTCGCATCTGTGCGTGGCCCGGAGTGCCGACGGGATTTCCAACTGGCGGATCGATCCCAAGCCGACGTTTCCCCCCGACCCGGCGAATTACGCCGAAGAGGCCTGGGGGGTGGAAGACGCCCGCATCACGTGGGTGGCCGATCGCGCGGAGTGGATCATCTCCTACACGTCGTTCTCCCCGATCGGGCCGCTGGTGTCGCTCGCTTCGACGGTCGACTTCAAGACGTTCGTCCGCCTCGGGCCAGTCATGCCGCCGGAGGACAAGGACGCCGCGATCTTTCCCCGCAAGTTCGGCGGCCGCTACGCCATGATTCACCGGCCGGTGTCGGCGGGGAGCTCTGGCGCGCACATCTGGCTGTCGTTCTCCCCCGACCTGCGGCATTGGGGGGATCACCATGTCCTCCTCCATGCCCGCCGCGGAGCCTGGTGGGACGCCAACAAGATCGGCTTGAGCCCCCCGCCGCTGGAGACGCCCGACGGCTGGCTCCTCCTCTATCACGGCGTCCGCCACACCGCCGGCGGCTGCCTCTACCGGCTCGGGTTTGCGCTGCTCGACCTCGAGCAGCCGTGGCGGGTGATTCGCCGCAGCGACGACTGGGTCTTTGCCCCGGAGCTCCCCTACGAGCGCCAGGGGGATGTCAACGGCGTCGTCTTTCCCTGCGGCTGGATCCTCGACGAGGCGACCGGCGTGATCCGGATGTACTACGGCGGCGCTGATTCCTGCCTGGCGCTGGCGACGGCGAACCTCTCGGAGATCCTCGCCTACCTCCGCACCTGCCCCGTCCCGCCGCCGCGCGATCGCCCCGGGATGACGATCTAAGCCTCCTGGCCCGGTGACGGCAACGTCACCGGGCCACGGGAGCGGTGGCGCCGCTCACCACTCCGCGCCTGGAAGCTCGCCGCCCGCCCGGCTGCCGAGGGCCTGAAGGACCTCGCGGTCGATTGTGAAGGAGAGCCCCCGCGTCGAGCCGTCGCCCATCCCCGCCACCGCCACGCCGGGGTGATAGGCTCCGAATCCGCCGACAAACAGCGGCCCCTTTTCGGCCGGCTTGTCCTCGGCAAGCCCGCTGATCCCCCGCATTGAGAATTGCTCGATCCGGCTGGTGTTCCGCAGTGTCGCCCGCGTTCCCGACGGCCAGCCGAGCTCGATCGGGGAGACACCGTTATTGGGATCGAGATCTTCGAAAACGTGCTCCGAGACCAGGAGCGTGTGCGAACTGCCATCGAGGATGTCGTCGAAGCGGATCCGGCTGTTGAGGAACAGGAGGCCGTCGTTGCCGACGTCGATCGGCGCCTCGACCGAGTTGTGGCAGCCGACGTAGCTCGACCATGCGATCGACCTGTTGCCGTCCTGGTCGCCCCCCCTTGGCCCGGGGGAGGACGGGCAACGCAGCACCGTTATATTCGTCCGTCGCAGCTTGTCGTTGACCTCGGCGTAGGCGCCGGCCTGCTGGTCGAACATCCGAAAGATGACGTTCTGCTCCATGTAGGGGAGCACGTGCACCGTCCAGGAAACATGCTGGCCCACGGCCTCGTTGCTGATCGGGCCGTCGGGATTGGTGACGCCGGCCGGAAAGTGACCGGTGTGGAACTCGTGGTTGTGGAGGGCGAGGCCGAGCTGCGTCGTGTTGTTCAAGCAGGAGCAGCGCCTCGCGGCCTCGCGGGCGGCCTGGACGGCCGGGAGGAGGAGGCCGACGAGCGTGCCGATGATGGCGATGACGACGAGCAGCTCGACGAGCGTGAACGCCCGCAGCCGGCGGTGGAAACGGTCGGTGGTCATGGGAGAGCCTCCGGGGTAACGGCAGGAGATGGTTCGGGAACGGTGGATGGTGGAACGGTGGGCGATGGCAGGGGCTGGAGAACGTCCCGGGCCACGCGGATGGCACGCTCGCGGCGGACCGAGTCGGGGCGACCGACGGGATACTCGACGATAAGGCCGAGCGAGACGCCGTCGTCGCCGGGCGTGACCGACGTGGTCACCTCCGCAGCTCCTTTGCCAACGATGTCTTCGGAAGCCACCGTCGTCTGGCCGCCGGTCCAGCCGGGCTCGGCGCGGAGACGAATAACGGCCCGCTCGGCGGCGGCTTCGAGGAGGCACTCCGCCTGGCGGAGCTCGAGCTCTTTAAGAAACTGGCGCCGCCCCAGAAGGGCGATCTTCAGCATCCCGCCGAGCATGACCAGGACAACAGCCATTGCCGCGAGGACGGCGATGAGCGTCGCGCCACGACGGGATTGCGACGGCAGCGGAAGGCACGAAGGGTGGCTCATGGTCGCGCCTCCCCGTCACGCGCCGGCAGGAAGCGGAGATCGCGGCCGAGATCGGCCTCGACGACCAGCGCCGGCGGCTTTCGCTTTGCCTCGGCGGGGGTTCGTGGCGGCCGCACGACCCCCGGGGGGGCGAGCGCGCCGTCGATTCCCTCTGGGCCGAGTTCCAAAGCGATCTGTCGCTCGGCCACGGTCACGACCGCGGCACACGGGCCGGCAAGCAAATAGTCTTCGCGGGCCACTGGCGCTTCGTTGCCGGGGGCAAGCAGCCGCCGCTGGATCTGCCGATGGTCAGCCGTGTGGCGATACTCGATCGTGCCGCCATCGGGAAGCGTGAAGGCCACGAGACGCTCCCCGGCCGGCGCCGCGACCTGGGCGTCGACCTGGGCCGCGGCATGAACATCGGCCCGGAATTGGCGGGCGAGGCGGGCGCTGGTCCGCTCGTCGTCGAAGAATCGGCGGCTCTCCGACTGGGCCCGCATCACGCCGTGGAGGAGCATAGCGCTGGAGGTGATGACGAGGCTCATCCCCCCCATCGCCATGAGAAGCTCGACAAGCGAGATGCCCCGCGGCAGTCGCCGAGCGGAGATCGGGGGTCTCATGCGTCTCATCGTTTTCATGGCGCTCCCTCCCCTGACGTGCTGCGCAGCCATCCGACAAGGCGAAGCGGGTGGCCGCGGCGGCCAGGTTCATTCCATTCAATCGCCAGCTCGATTCGCTGCAGGCCATCGTCGTCAGGCGCGGCGGCGACAGCGGCGAGCGTGGCCCCCGGGAGGTGCGCCGCGGCGAAGGGGGAGGGCGCGGGGGCAGCGAGGAAGGCCTCCCGCGCGGCCGGAGGGAGCGATTGGAGGAGCTCCATCCGATTGGCAAGCTCCTCGACGGCGAGGCGTTGGTTGCGACCCGAGACGAGCAGCCGGCCGTGGCGGACGAGGAGCCCCGCCGACACCGAGATGATGACGGAGAGGATCCCAAAGGAGACGAGGAGCTCGAAGAGGGTGATCCCGCGGCGCTGCTTGTTCGCGCGACTAACGCGGCTTGTGGTGCGATACGTGGTCATCAGGCGAGCCCCCGAATGAGATCGAAGAGCGGCTCCATCACCCCCATGGCAAGGATGAAGACAAAGATTCCCATCGCCATCACAAACGCCGGAAGGATCAAATCGGAGAGGAGCCACATCCGCTCGAGGATCCGCTCCCGGTGCCGGCGCGCAAGCGCCCGCGTTACCCAGCTCACCTCTGGGCTGGCATCGAGGGCCGCGGCCTCGGCCGGCGAGAGAACTCCCGCTCGGCTCGATCGCGCGGTCTGATCTCCGCCCCGCGCTGACTGCCGGAGCGTCGCGCGCAAGCCCCGGTCGATCGTCCCCGATGCCAGCGCCGCTGCGGCCCGCTCCTCCCCTTCCCCGGCCCGCGCCGCCACATCGAGGCTGCCGAGCCAATCGGCAGCCCGGGCGTCGCCGAGCACCCCTAGGCCACCAAGGCCGACGGAGTGCCGCAGCCCAGCCCAGGCCCGCGGGGCGAGGCGGGAGGCGATGTTCGCGACGAGGATCGCAAGCAAGGGGAGATACCAGTAGTTCACGAACGAGTTACCGAGCCACCGCAGGGCCGTCATCCAGGGAGATTCCTCCATCCCGAAGTCGTCGAGAATCTTCCGGAACATCGGCAGGAGCTTGACCATCACGAAGGTCAAGGTCGGCAGGCTCACGAGGAGGAGCGTGGCCGCGTACCCCAGCACCCAGCGGATGCCTCGCTCCACCGGCTCGGTCGAGGCCGCCGGAGCGCTAAAGCCAGCGAGCGCTTCGGTGGCATTGCCGTGGAGCGTTGTTGCTACGGCGAGCGCCGTCGCATCCTGGGGGCGGAGGGCTCCGCGCACCCGGGCGAGCGCCGCGTCGAGCGGTATGCCTGCATCCACGAGCTTGGCGAGCTTCCTGACTCTCGCGGCCTGCCAGCCACGCTCATCGGCGGCCCAGGCCTCGAGGAGCGGCGCGAGGGGGAGCCCCTCGTCGAGCCCCAAGGCGAGCAATTCCGCCAGCGCCCGCCGCTGCCCCGACGACGTCGGCAGGAACACGCCAAAGAGCGCGGCAAACAGCCCCTGCTGCGACGCCTGGGTGTCGATCCCGCGGGCGGCGAGATATTTGGCAAAGGTGGGGAAGAGCGACATCGGGGCACCGGACGAAATGGCGTCAGGACAGGTCGGTGATCAAACTCAACAGCGGCGCGAACAGGGCGAGGACCATGAGGAACACGAGGAGGCCGGTGACGAACACGGCCACCGGCCCGAGGAACCAGGAGATCCAGGAGCGACTGGCGGCGAGGCGGAGGGCGTGGCAGGTGGCGATCCGGTCGAGGAGCCGGATCCGCGTGGCCGCGGGCATCTTCCCATCGAGGGCGTGGCGCACGGTCGCCGAGAGCCAGCGGGGGGGCTCGTCGGCTGCGGTCATCCGGTGCTGCGGATCAACCGCACGGGCCGCCACGGCCAGCGCCACTGGCTGCGGCACCTCCGCGGCGAGGAGATCAGCGGCGAAGCGGGCGAATCGCCCCGACTGTGCGAACCGGCCGCCGGGGAGGCGGAGCCACGACGGCCACCACCGGCCGGCTGTGAGCCACAGCGCCGTCGCCACAGCCGCCGCCGCGAGCAGCCCCCCCCACCCCTTCCGGAGGAAGTGGGAGAATCCGAGCAGTGCCTGGGTGATCAGTGGCAGCCGCATCCCGAAGTCGGAGAGAATCTTCTCAAACTCCGGCACGACAAGCAGGGCCAGAAACGACGTCACGGCAACCGCTAGAAGTGTCACGAAAAACGGATAAACCAGCGGCAGCCACCACCGACTCTTCATCTCCTCCGTCACGACCACATCGACGGCCCGGGCAAGAAACACGGCTTCCGAGGCCCCGTCACCGGTCGTTGCACCGGGGGCCGCAGCCGACAGCAGCGGGATCCAGGTGTCGGGATCCCGTTCGAGAGCCCTGTTCGCCCGGGAGGCATCCCCCGCGACAAGCGTTTCGCAGAGCTCGTCCCAGGCAGCGCGGCGGCGCGGCGGGAGTTCGGCGCCAAGGGCCCGCAGCGCTGGGATGATCCCGCCGCCGACTTCGAGCGCGCGGCCGAGCCAGGGGCCCAGCGCGGCGGTGGCAGCAGAGGCGGCGGTGGTATCGGGGGGAGCCATGGGTGGGTTTTCCGCGAATCGTCAGCGGCTGGCGGAGGCCTCGGAGATCGCCATGAAGAAATCGATGGCCGGGAGGAAGATCACCAGGGCATAGGCGAGGACGGCCAGGCCGGCGATGACCATCGCCACGACGATCCGGCCGAACTGGCGCGCTTCACCGTCGCGCCGGGCGGCGCGGGCCCGGGCCACTCGGGCCGCCTGCCGGAGGGCCTCTTCCCGCGGCACGCCGCCGAGATCGAGGCCGGTGGCCCAAGGAATGAGGGGGGGCGTGGAGGGAGCCGCCCCGATCCCGAAAGCCCCGGCCACGGCCGTAGCTTCCTCGGGGAGAACGCCAGCGTCGGCCAGCGCCGCGAGCGTTTCGCACCCCAACGCCGCCCGGAGCGGATCGGCCCCGTCTGACCGGGAGCGGCGCGAGGTCGCGGCCCACCAGGCGACGGCAAGCGCCGCGAGCATGGCTGAGAGGAGCCAGGGGGCCGCGGCCCGGGCGGCCTCGAGGAGCCCCAGGCCACTCCCCGGCCGGACGCGGAACTCGGCATACACCCCTTCAAACAACGGCGTCAGCCCCGTCCCCAACAGCGCCGCACCGAGGGCCGCACCGGCACAGACAAGCGCCGGATAAAACCACGGCCGCCAAGCCCCCCGGGCCCGCGTCGCCGCGTCTTGCCCGGTACTCACGGCCGCTTCGAGAATCCTGTCGGCATCGGCCCCGAGCCGCACCGCCTCGGCAAGGGCCGCCGTTGCGGCTGGGCCGGCCCACGCCACCGGCAGCCCGGCTGCCGCGAGCCCTGCGGCCCGGGCGTGGAACGCCGCGGTCGCATCAGTGTGGGGAGCGGCGGCCATGCGTCACCGGAAAAGAAGGGATGAGGGGCAAGAACCTCTTCCTCCCCCACTCCCAAGGAGACGCAGGCACGGTCGTTTTGTATGGAGCAAAACGGGCTTACTTCAGCTCGATCGCGATCGGCTCCGAGGCCGCCCCGTTGCTGCCGTGCTGGGCGTGGCCATCGTCGCCACCTGCTTCCTGCTCGGCGGCCATCGCCCGAATCTCCTGCGTGATCTTCATCGAGCAGTACTTCGGGCCGCACATGCTGCAGAAGTGGGCGCTTTTGAAGGTGTCTTGGGGGAGCGTCTGGTCGTGGTAGCGGCGGGCCGTCTCCGGATCGAGCGAGAGGCGGAATTGCTCGTTCCAGTCGAAGGCGAAGCGGGCCCGGGAGAGGGCGTCGTCGCGCTGTCGGGCGTTCTTACGATGGCGGGCGAGATCGGCGGCGTGGGCGGCGATCTTGTAGGCGATCACCCCCTGCTTCACATCCTCGGCGTCGGGGAGCCCCAGATGCTCCTTCGGCGTCACGTAGCAGAGCATCGCCGCGCCGCTCCAGCCGGCGATCGCGGCGCCGATGGCGCTGGTGATGTGGTCGTAGCCGGGGGCGATGTCGGTGACCAGCGGCCCGAGGACGTAGAACGGCGCCTCGTCGCACTCCTCCATCTGCCGCTTGATGTTCATGTCGATCTGGTCCATCGGCACATGGCCCGGCCCCTCGACCATCACCTGACAGCCCTTGGCCCAAGCCCGCCGTGTCAGCTCGCCGAGGACATGGAGCTCGGCAAACTGCGCTTCGTCACTGGCATCGGCGATCGAGCCCGGCCGGAGCCCGTCGCCGAGGCTCCAGGTGACGTCGTACTGCTGGAAGACGTCGCACAGATCCTCGAAGTGGGTGTAGAGGGGATTCTGCTGGCGGTGGGCCATCATCCAGCGGGCGATGAGCGAGCCACCGCGGCTGACAATCCCCGTGATCCGCTTGGCGGTGAGGCCGAGGTGCTCCTGGAGGAGGCCGGCGTGGACGGTCATGTAGTCGACCCCCTGCTGGGCCTGCTTCTCGCACATGTCGATGAAGTGCTGGGCGCGCATGTCCTCGATGTCGCCGCCGAGTTCCTCGAGCATCTGGTAGATCGGCACGGTGCCGATCGGTACCGGCGAGGCGTTGATGATCGCCTGACGGATGCCGTCGATGTTCTTCCCGGTCGACAGGTCCATGACGGTGTCGGAGCCATAGTGAACGGCGAGATGGAGCTTCTCGAGCTCGGTGGCCTCGTCGCTGGTAACGGCCGAATTGCCGATGTTGGCGTTGATCTTCGTGCAGGCGGCAATGCCGATCGCCATCGGCTCGAGCTTCTTCGTCAGATGGACAACGTTGGCCGGGATCACCATCCGCCCGCGCGCCACCTCCGCCCGGATCGTCTCCTCGGGGAGGTCTTCCCGTTTGGCGACGAAGGCCATCTCGGGGGTGATCGTGCCGGCACGGGCCTGTTCGAGCTGGGTCATGGTGGGCTCCGACGGGGCGGACAGGTAAATGGCAGCGGCCTCGCGCTGCCTTGGACGACCAACGTGGTTCAACAAAGGCATCGCTACGGTAGCAGAAATCGACCCCGCGGCGGAGCGTCCGGCCGGGCGTGCGGGACAGGGGAAAAGGAGGGTCAGAGCGTCTTGAGGTATTCGAGCACGGCGACCTTCTCCTCCTCGTCGAGGAGGTCGGGGTAGAGATGCCCTTCGGCCCCCTTGCCGTGCCGGCGGGTGTCGAACCAAGTGCGGCGCTGGGCCGCTGACAGGGGCCCTTCCGGACGAGCGTCGCGGGCTTCGATGGCGAGGCCAACACGGTCGAAATCGTAGTCGGGGCGCGATGAAAGTGCGGCGGCCTCTCCCTCTGGTCCTGCGCCCGGGGACTCCCGAGCGCCCGGGGAATCCAGCGCCCCTGGTGCATCGAGCCTCCGCCACACGGCGGGCCGCGCGTCGGGGTGGAGAAGGTGCCAGAGCGTCGGCACGGAACCGTTGTGAAGGTAGGGGGCACTGGCCCAGATGCCGTCGAGAGGCGGGGCGACATACCCCTCCGGGGCATTGATCCCTTCGATCTCGCCTCCATCGGCAAACCAGCTGTCGTTGAGCGCCCGGCGGTCCTTGACGGTGAGCGAATCGAGCCGAACCCGATCGGTGCCGATGTCGTCGATCGCCACCATCCGCTCGGGGTACGAGCGCCCCGGATGGTCGCGCGGGCCGTCGTAGGTGCCGTGGCAGTCGGCGCAGTGGGTCGCGAACAAGCCCCTCCCCTGCTCGGCAAGCGCCGCGTCGACCGCTCCCTCCCAGCGAGGCGGCTCGAGCGATTCCAGCCACGCTTCGACGTCGCGAAACTCCCCCTCCCAGTCGCGGAACTTGTCCGGACCGTTCTCCTTGACGAGGAGGAATTGCATCAGCATTCGATGCCCCTTGGGGGCGAAGCCGTCGGCGTAGATCCGCTTCCGCTTCGAATAGTTCCACCAGGCGGGGGCGTCCATGTCGTGGTGGGCGAGATCGAAGCGGGGCGTCTTCGACACGATCGAGAGGTCGGGGGCCCGGTGCTGCATCAGCGCTACGCCAAACATCACGGCATTCGTCGTGCCGTTGGTCGTGCCCAGTGGCATCAGCAGCCCGCCGAGATCCATGTGCCCCAGCGCCTTCCCCTGGAGGAGCTTCACCTGCCGCACCTCCTCGGTGAGCGTCTCGAGCGCGTAGCGCGTGTTTGGGGCGCCGGGGATGACGCGGCCAGCGACCGAGCCCTGATGGCAAGCGAGGCAGCTCATCGTCCACTTCCCCGCCCCATCGACGACATACTGGAGCGACCGCGAGGGATCGAGCGGATGAGGGGAGAGGCCATAGCGGGCCATCGTCATCCGCCGCCGCTCCCCGACATCGGCCGCCTCAGCCTCCGATTTCGCCGGCTCCTCCCACACCTTCCAAAGGGCGTCGAACACCTCCTGATCGAAGTCGGCGGGGAGGTAGGCCCGGTGGAGGAGATGGTCGTAGCCGGCTGTGGCCGACGGCGGAGCAAGGGGAGTGTCGTCCGGCACAACCTCTTGGGCCGACGAGGGCGCCGTCCCGGCGAATGCTCCGAAGATCCCCAGGAGTGCCGCTGCGGACAGCCGCGCGATCTCGACGCCGAATCGACGTTCGTTTCCGGGTCTGTTCATGGCATACTCTGGAAATCTGCCCGTATCAGGCTCCTCCGGAAATCGGGGGTTTCCCCTGCCCTTCCGGCCGCTGTTCCGACCGCCCCGCCAGTATAGGCGGCTCCGGTTAGTGTATGAGCGGCTCCCCTTCCGCGGCCTCCCGTCATGGTCACCGCCAACCCACTCCTG
>JBAWVV010000011.1:0-26061 GCA_037147115.1 Planctomycetia bacterium
GAGTCTCGTACACCGGCTTGCAGACCGTGTACGGGATCTCCTTGGTCATCGTTTCGTAGACCGGCTTGCAGACGGTATACGGGATCTCCTTGGTGAGCGTCTCGTAGATCGGCTTGCAGATGGTGTAGGTCTGCTCGCGCGTCTCGTACACCGGCTTGCAGACCGTGTACGGGATCTCCTTGGTGACGGTCTCCCACACCGGCTTGGAGACGGTGTAGTTGACGATCTTCGAGCGGGTCTCCCACACCGGCTTGCTGACGGTGTACTCGACCTCCTTGAAAGACCGCTCCGTCTCGTAGCGGACGCAGTCGATCTCCTTCGGCTCGACGATGCGCTCGCACATCGTCTTGTAGCAGGTGATCTCCTGGCGCTCCCAGACGGTCTCGCGCACCGTCCGGGTCGGGCCGCAGGGCGCCGAGCCCTCTTCGACAAAACCATCCTCGACGATCCGACCGCCGACGTCAGGGACCGGACCGGCATCGCCGGCCAGGACGCTGTGCGCTGCGTCGGGACAGTCCTCGCCGGCCAGCCCGATCGCGTCGTCGGCGCGGAGCGCCGGCGACACGATCCAGGCGAGGGCCAGCAGACAACTCATCCACGTGGTCTTCATGCATGCCGCCCCTCACGGGGCGACTCCTGAAAAGGGAACGAAACTCTTGGGTGGGCGTGGGGGCAGGGTTTCCCACGCTCTTCAACCATCGACCATAAATCCCCCGCAGGTTGACCAAACCACGCATCCGTTGGGCCTTTTCCATCCCCCCAGCGCCCTCACATCCGCTACAGACTGACGGCCGTGGCCGGCTCGGATCGCTCCGGGCAGAAATCTCGACAACGCCGCCCATGGCCTCGTTTCACCAAGGCCCGCAACGACTTGCAGCCGGTTCTTCGGCGCCCCGAAAAGTGGACCGCGTTGCGGGGGCACTGGTTCGGGGGGTAGAGTTTTGCCTCGGACCGTCCCACTTCACGGCGTCGACGCCCCATGAGCGACTCGCGAGTCACGTCCGGCGACCTCCCGTCCGATCATTCGGTCCCGAAGGTCGTTGTCAGCCGGTTGAGCCTCTATCTGCGCGAACTGCAGCGGCTTCAGGGGGCCGGGCAGCAGACGATCTCGTCGAGCCAACTCGGCGCCCTGCTCGGCTTCAGCGACGCCCAGGTGCGGAAGGATCTGGGCTTCTTCGGGCAGTTTGGCTATCCCGGCGTCGGCTACCGCTGCGACGAGCTGATCCATGCCATGCGCGACATCCTCGGCACCAACCACCGCTGGCCGGTGGTCATGGTGGGGGTGGGGAATCTGGGGCAGGCGCTCCTCGGCTACCGCGGCTTCGGGCGGCAAAACTTCATGATCGAGGCCGCCTTCGACGCCGATGCGGCGAAAGTCGGCGGAACGGTGCGGGGGCTCGTCATCCACCACATCGACGACTTACCGCAGGTCGTGAGGACAAAGGGGATCCGGCTGGGCATGATTGTCGTCCCGGCGGAGCGGGCCCAGGAAGTGGCCGAGCGGATGGTCGCGGCCGGGATCGACGGGATCGTCAACTTCGCCCCCGTCACTCTCACACTCCCCCCCCACGTGGAGACGGTGGCGGTCGACCTGGCCATCGAGTTGGAACAGCTGTCGTTCGCGGTCACCAACAAGCTCGCCAAGGGGGGAGCGGAAGTGCCCCCCCGACCGAGCCGAGATCTGCCTGACGCCCATCCCTCCCGCTCCCACGATGGGGTATGATTCGCAGCGTCCACTACCCGGTGGTGTAACGGTAGCACAAGGGATTTTGGTTCCCTTTGTCTAGGTTCGAATCCTAGCCGGGTAACTCACGCCCCCCTTCGTCAGCACGCCACTGCTGACGCTTCCTCATGACCTCCATCGACGATCCATTCCGCAGGGCCCGCGAGACCGACGGCGTGCTTCGCTGTCCGTTTCAGGGGGATGAGATCCCGATGATGCTGCGGCATGAGGAGGTTCGCCGGGCCGCGAAGGACTGGCAGACCTTCAGCTCCGACGCGCCGTTCCGCGTGCCGATCCCCTCGGAGGAACATCTCCGCAGCGTCCGCCAGTTGCCGATCGAACTCGATCCCCCCGACCACACCGACTACCGCCGGCTCGTCGAACCGTTCTTCCTCCGAGCCAAGCAGCCGGCCTTCGTCGCCCGCATCGACAGCCTCGTCGCCCGGCTCCTCGACGAGGCGCTCGCACGCGACACGATCGAGATCGTCGAGGGATTCGCCCTGCCGCTCCAGTCACAGGCGCTGACGGTCCTCCTCGACGTTCCTGAGGCGGAAGCCGACATCTGGATTGGCTGGGGAGTCCATGTCTTCCACGGCAACGACGGCCTGAAGAAAGCCCGCCAACTGGAGGACTACCTCAACGACCGCTTCGATCGGGCCGAGGCCTCCCCCGGCGACGACTTCTTCAGCCTTCTCTCCCGGGCGAGCTTCCGCGGCCGGCCGCTCACGCGTGCCGAGCTCCTCGGCTTTGCCAATCTCGCCTTCGCTGGCGGCCGCGATACGATCATCCACTCGATCGCCTGCGCGATCGGCCATCTTGCCGGCACCCCAGCCGATTTGGCCTTCCTCCGGGCCGATCCCGACCGGATCATCCACGCTGCGGAAGAATTCTTCCGGGTCTTCATGCCGCTGACGCACATTGGCCGCGTCTGTCCGGTAGCCACCGAAGTCGACGGGATCGCCGTCGAGCCGGGGGGCCGGGTCTCCCTGGGGTGGGCCTCGGCCAATCTCGATGGCACGGTGTTCGACGAGCCGCTCTCCATCCGCCTCGACCGACGCCCCAATCCGCACGTCTCGTTCGGCTTCGGAGCCCACCTCTGCCTGGGTGCGGCCCACTCCCGGACCGTGATGAAATCGCTCCTCTCGGCCCTCTGTCAGCGGGTGGAGCGGATCGACCTCGTCTCAAAGCGCGATCGGGTGGAGAAGACCGCCGCCTATGAGCGCACCCTCGGCTACGACGAACTGACGATCCGGATGGCCCCCGCGACGCAGCCTGGCTGAGCCGTCGCCGCGAACTCCGCCCTCACGGCTTCTTCCGCTCGTAGGTGACGAGGAAGTGCTGCGTCCCCTCGGCGGTCGTGAACTCCGTCGGCCGGTCTTTGCCGCTGAAGTCGTAACAGACCCGGAGCGTGTCCTTCTCGACCTCGACGATGCCGAGGATCGTCTTCCCCTTGTTCGGGCCGACCACCCCAACGATGTCGATCGCCGCGGGGGTGGCTGCCGCATCGACCTTCACCGTTCCCTTGTCCACCTCCTTGCCGACGGTGACGGTGTAGGCCTCGCCGGCGATCTCGAGGACGATCCCCCTGCGGGCCTCTTCGGGAAACGGCTGGCCGGCGAACTCCATCGCCACCGGCAACCAGATGCCGTCGAGGAAGGCGTTTCCTTCGTCGGCCGCCAGAGCGGGCAGACTGGCGACGAGCGCGCAGGCGATCGAGCCGACGACGACCGCCGCCTTGAGGAGCTTGTGGAGATTCGTGGCAGCGGCGCGGGTCTGGTTGCGGAGGCCAAGGCGGATGAGCGGCGGCATGAGTTTCCCCAGGAAAGTTTTTGGAGTGATTTTAATGACATCGTTCATGCGGGTTCCGGTGCCCTTGGGCAGATTCTAGCCAGGGAAGGGCCCAGTACCCTACGCTCGGCTCGATGTCCACCTCGCTCCCCCTTGCCATCACGACCGTCGACTCCCCGCTGGGGCCTCTCACGCTCACCGCTTCCCCAGTGGGCCTGCGGGGCGTGGGCTGGGAGGGGGAATCGGTCGGTGTTGTTTCCGACGGAGGTCCGTCTATCTCGGGATCCGAGTCGGCCGCAGACGCGTCCCCCGGCATGTCGATCCTCCGGGCATCCGTCAGGCAACTGGAGGAGTATTTCAGCGGTCTACGGACAACCTTCGATCTTCCCCTCGACCCGCCCGGCACGCCGTTCCAGCGCGCCGCCTGGGAGATCCTCCGCGCGATCCCCTTCGGCCACACGATGACCTACGGCGAGCAGGCACAGAGGCTTGGCGGGGCCAACAAGGCCCGTGCCGTCGGGGCGGCCAATGGCCGAAACCCTGTTTCGATCATCGTCCCCTGCCACCGTGTCATCGGCGCCGATGGCTCGCTCACCGGCTTCGCAGCGGGCGTCGAGCGGAAGGCTTGGTTGCTGCGCCACGAAGCCGCGATCAGCGGCCGCGCCAAACGCCCCTGAAGCTTTTCGTGCCGGCGCGGTTCGGATGACGCACCGGATTGCTTCACGATTCGCAAGGGAACGGCGACAAAGCCTTGCAAAGGTTTCAGCGCGATCGCTCTGCCGGGCTCGCTTCCTTGCGATCATGTCGGCTTTACCCTTCCGGGACTTTCATTTCGGAGCGCTTCCGTGCGGACCGGAAAGGCATCGTTACAACGACGTCTGCGGTTCCTACGCTTTCCGTGGAGTCTTTGATCATGTTGAAGCGATCCTCGCCGCCCCGCCTGTCCACGACAAACAGCCTGATCGGCCGGCGCGCCGGCAAGGATGCCAGACGTCGCCCTGCCGGCCGCCGTCATTTCGGGCTGGTGAGCCTCGAGGCCCTCGAGCCCCGGGCGATGTTCAACTGCGACACGGGGATGGCGATGGACCAGCCGACGCTCGATCCGATGAGCATCCACAAGTACGTCACCCCGCTGCCGAACCTGCTCGATCCGAAATCGATCTTCACGCCGACCGTGAGCCGCGGGGTAGCGAAGTACGACATCGGTATGTACGAGACGACGTCGAACATCCTCGGCGTGGTCGACGTCAAGGATGCCAACGGCAAGGTCGTCGGCACGACGAACTTTCAGACCGACATCTACGGCTATGGGACGAGCCAGGCCACGGCGTCGTTTCCGGGCAAGTCGATCCAGGTCCGCAGCGGCACCCCGATCCAGGTCCACTGGACGAACAATCTCGGCTCGCAGGATTCCTACCTCATGAGCCAGTTCATGGACATGAGCCCGGGGATGATGACGCCGGACATGCTGGCGATGCCAGCCAACAAGGGCATCCCGACGGTGCCCCACCTCCATGGCGGGCACACCGAGGCCGCCAGTGACGGGACGCCCAACCAGTGGTTCACCGGCGCCCTCCCCGAGACAGTTGGCGGCAAGCCGGTGATTGATCGGGGCGTCGATGCGACCAAGGCCAACGACACGTTTGTCTACGCCAACGACCAGCGCGCCGCCACGCTCTGGTACCACGACCACGCCATGGGCTTCACCCGCACGAACGTCTACGCCGGCATGATGGGAATGTACATCGTCCGCGACGAGGTCGACACCGGCCTGAAAAACAATCCCGTCGGCCTGCCTTCCGGGGCTTACGAACTCCCGCTGGTGATCGCCGATCGGATGTTCACCGAAGCCGGGCAACTCTACTACCCCCACCAGACCGACAACACCGGCTGCACGCGAATGCTCCCCGAGGCGTTCGGCGATGTCATGACGGTCAACGGCAAGGCTTGGCCGGTTCAGCATGTCGAGCCGCGGAACTACCGTTTCCGGATGGTCAACGCCTCCGACTCGCGCTTCCTCGACTTGTGGCTCTCGAAGGACAACGATCCCAGTCAGGCTCCGGCCGCGAAGCTGATGCAGGTCGGCAGCGACCAGGGGCTCCTCTCGAAGCCCGCTGTGATGGACAAACTTCTCTTCGGCCCCGGCGAGCGGGCCGACGTCGTCGTCGACTTCTCGAAGTTTGCTCCCGGCACAAGGATCATCGTGCGGAACGATGCCGCCACCCCCTACTCCGACGGCGACCCAGTCGATCCGAACACCACCGGCCAGGTGATGGAGTTCATCGTTGATGCCCCGCTCAATAAGGCGTATCCGAACCCTGCTCTCCGGAGCACGCTCGTGCCGGCGATCAAGCCGCTCGTGGCCGACGCCCCGGCGATCAAGGTTGGGCTGTTCGAGATGGACACGATGGAGACGAATCCCGCCGCGCCCGATCCAATTGCCGCCAACGGCGTCTTTACCGTCATCACCCCGATGCTCGGCACGCTTAAAGACGGCCCGCTCGCCTTCAGCGCTCCAGTCACCGAGAAGATTCAGGTCGGCAAGACGGTCGTGTGGGAGATCTACAACACGACCGAGGACGTCCACCCCGTCCACATCCACCTCGCGGCGTTCCAGGTGCAAAACCGGCAGGACTTCACGACGAGCATCGACGTCAAGACCGGCGCGACGATCTACACCCCCACCAGCGCGATCCAGAAGCCGCAGGCAAACGAACTAGGCTGGAAGGACACCGTCCTCGTTTACCCCGGGCAGATGACACGGGTCGTCGCCAAGTTCGACCGCAAGGGGGACTACATCTGGCACTGCCACATCATGTCGCATGAGGAGAGCGACATGATGAGGAAGTTCTCCGTGGTCGCAAAACTGACAACCACTCCGACGAAGCCCTCGTCGTCATCCTCTTCGTCTTCGTCGATGCATTCGATGGCGATGATGGCCACTCCGATGGCCGCCGCCATGCCGATGACCGTCGCCGCCATGCCGGCCGCAGGCGCCGCCCCCGCGCCAACGGCGGTGCTCCGCTCTGCGGCGGCTGCCATCGTGATGAAAGACCCGCTTCTGACAACGACTCCCCCGCGGGCCCGGCTCTTCGCGGCACTCGGCAAGATGGTATCAACGGTCAAGTCCTGATGGCGCTACGCGGCGATTGGATCGCCGCCTCGCTGCTTTGCCAGTCAGCCACTTAACCGACCGGCTCGAAGTCTCCCAGCACCCAGGAGCGGTCGAAGTAGGTGGCCGTCGGCCCGTAGAGCCGGAAGTAGCTGAACCATCCCTTCCCGGGGAGCGTCTCGATCCAGTTGCCCGCCGGCTTCCCGGCAGGCGCTGCCGGGCCGAAGAAGAGGTCGACCGAGCCGTCCGGGTTGGTGGCGATCGGATCGCGCGACGACCGGTCGGGCTGGGCGCCGGTGTCGACGAAGCAACGCGTCTCGTTGTCGTAGACGGTCACCGACCAAAACTGCGCGACAGGCACATCCTTCGGCACGGTGAGGCGGTAGGGCTTTCCACCATCGAGCCACCTGCCGGCAGAGTCCCTCGCCGCCTCGAGATAGACCTGCCCGACACCGACCGCGCGCCCCATCATCCCCACCGACACCCCGACCGCCTCGTAGAACCAGCTCGTCCGTTCGTCGAGCTCGGTGTGGTGGGGGGCCTCCTGATTCGTCTCGGCGAGCATCAGGGATTTTTCCCATGCCCGCTCCGGCCAGACCTTCGCGCCGGCAAACCGCTTCTGATACGCGATCGCTCGGGCCATCGCCTCGCCCGCTGCGGCCGCGTCGGTGAGGATTTTCTTCTGCCTCGGGCTCGGCGCAAACGGCTTCCCCTTCTCGATCCCCAGCGGCTGGAGCATCCCCATCATGATCCGATCGCGCTCGTGGACAGGCTCTTCGTTGATGATCCTCGCCAGCTCTTCCCAAGAGACGATCCCGCGGGGCTGCGCGCCGCTCCACGGCCGGCCGGCGGGGGAAAGATGGCGCGTGGGGCCCGGGTTCTCGCGTTGGGCATAGGGATAGATCCGCAGGCCTTCGATCAGTGCTTTGGCCCTGAGGGGGTCAGGATCGAGAACGCGGTGGGCCGAGAAGATGTTGACCGTTGGCGAGCGGAAGACGAAGTACCCGTCGGGCTTCATGTCGGCGTCGTCGGGGCCGAGGATCAGATACTTTCCCCCCGCTCCCTTGTCGGGGCCGGTCTGCCCGGAATCGGTGATCGGCCGTTGCCAGAAATCGGTGCAGCCCCCCGCTGTCGGCCCGGCCGGGATCTCCAGGACGAGCGGCCCCGATTCCCGCAGATTCGGGAAGGCCATGATGTAGGGGGTGGTGGCGTTGGCGGTGAGGAGCCCGAGCTTGTCTTGAAACGTGAGGTAGTCGACATAGTCGAGCTTCCCGGCCCCGAACTTCGTCGCATGCTCGCTCTGCCACTGCACCATCGCCATCAGCGGGAGGGCCCAGAGATAGGCCTGGCAGGCCCGCTGGAAGTCGAGATCGTCGAAGAGCTTCTCGACGGTGGCCGCGGTGGGGTAACCGTGATCGAGCTCGAGCGTGCCGAGCCTCGATGCCACGCTGCCAGTGGTGGGGAGAACTCCGTCCGCTGCCAAGGTTCAGTCCTCGTTGAGGTCAGGGTGATCGGGTCGGGGGCGTCGCGGGGCCCCGGGCTGGCCCGGCCGCCGCGAATGGCTAGGAGTGTACGTTCCCCCCCTCGGATATCTCCATCCTCTGGCATCCCGGCCATGGCGATGACCTACCCGAGATCCACGCCACCGGCGTTCGGGGGCCAACCCCGGGCCGAACGGCCGGTAGAATGCCTTGGCGACGATCGGGCGATCCCATGCCATCTCGATCGAGCCGCGCCGGAACCGTGGTCAATGAGGCTTCGATGGGCTCGCTCTCCGGACATCTGCTGGTCGCTGCCGCGAAACTGAACGACCCGAACTTTTCTCGGACGGTGGTCCTGCTCGTCGAGCACGATCAGGGCGGGGCCCTTGGCCTCGTGCTCAATCGCCCCGGCGCCGAGAGCCTCGATCGGGTTTGGGACGAGTCGGCAAACGGTCCGTGCCCAGCTGATGTCATGGTGATGAACGGCGGGCCGCTCGAGGGGCCCCTGCTCGCGCTCCATGCCAATCCTGTCATGACCGAACGGGATATCGTGCCGGGTGTCTTTCTCGCCATGCGCAAGGATCTTGTCGTCACGCTCGTGCGCGACAACCACGCGCCGCTCCTCGTCTTCGCCGGCTATTCCGGCTGGGGCGCCGGGCAACTCGACGCGGAGGTGGCGGCCGGTGATTGGAGAATTGCCCCGGCCACGAGCGACTTCGTATTCGGCGACTGCGACAGCCTCTGGCAACGCGCCACCACGCACGCCGCCGATACCAACCTCGCCGCGACGCTCCGCATCAAGCACCGGCCCGCGAAGCCCTGGCACAACTGACCGGGGCGCTGGCACTGGCAGCGGCCGCCGCTTGCGGCAAAATCCTCCCGGCAGGAATCGAACCTGCGACCAGCGGCTTATAAGGCCGACGCTCTGCCACTGAAGCTACGGGAGGGAAGCGAGATCAGATGTATTCCATCGCGTATCACGCAGTCCTCCTTTCACTTGGTGTGTCGCCGTCGCACCGTTCACCGCAACGGCTGGAGCGATCGGGAGCAATCATCGTACCCACCCAAGCCATCGATGGCAGCGCCCGATTCTGTCTCCCCAGCGCCGACGCGGGCCTTGCCACCGACCTCAAACCGTATCCATGACGATGCCGAGCATCCCGGCCCATCCGATCAGGGAGGGATACGCCGTGGGAAGCAGGCGGACGAGCCCGAAGAGGATCACCAGTCCGGCCGTCAGCTTCCCCACTGCGGCAAGCCATTCGGCCCGTCCCGGGGGGCGGGGCGACGGCAGCCGATCGGGCTCGAGAAAACGCCGGGCGTCGAGCCCCGGCCAGAGGAAGAGATACCCCAGATGCCTCCCCATGGGCTGGCCGCGAACGGGCGTCCGCCGCCAAGTCAGCCACTTGCACCCCGAGAAGATCATGAACGCCAGGAGCCACATGATGGCCCAGCGCGGCCAGTCGCCCGGTGCGAGGAGCGGCACGAGCCAAGGGGCCAGGAGCAGCGGCCCCCATCCCTGCCACCAGCGCACGGGAGCAGGCATCGACCGCCGGACGGTATCGCTGGCCTGGTTGACCGGTTCGGCATGCATCTTGTGGCCCTGGGGATCCTTCGGGCGTCAGCCTCTTTCGCCCCGGCGCCGTGCTTCGGCACCGCGACCGTCGCGCGGTCCAGTCGTGGAGCTACGCCTGACAACAGATGTCCGTTCTCCCGTGCCATTCGTGCTCGATGTCACGCATCAGCAGGGCACAGTCAAAGGTGATTGACCCAGCGGGAAATACCGCCACGTCGTCGAAGCAACTCGACCGTACCTCCGACACGGCCAACGGCTCGACCGCCCAGCGGTCGCACCGCAGCTCCATTCCCTGAAAGCGTTGCGGGTCGGGCATGGCTGAATACCCGATTGCGCCGGCCCGGAAAAACGCCGACGCTTCGCCGAGCGATCCGAACATCGACCCGGCCGGCAGATCGGCGGCGACATCCCCGATCACCGCCAGACTCGTGTCCCCGTCATCACTCTTCAGTGCCACCTCGAAGTGGCCGCCCGACTCCCGAACCGTGAACTGGGCGTGCGACTGGAGGCCGGGGAACACCCGCCCCCCTGCGAGCGTGTTTAGCCACGAACTGGTGTCTCGGCGGCGCACATAGACGCCTTCGCGGACCTGATCCCCCTCGTTCCACTCGACGGCGGTGCGGTGGGCGGCGTTCTCCGATGTGAAGCCGAGCCATGAAGGAAGGAACCGGGGCCGCGCCGCGCGGAGCCGGATCAGACAGATGCCGACAAAGCCGTAGCCCCGATGGAGTTTGGAACGGAAAGGAGGGGGAAGCGTGCGGGCGACCACATCCGGATCGACCCGGTAATTCACGAGGATCCGTCGGTCGATGACACCGCGAACAACCGGCAGCCGCATGACCACACCTTTGATGCTGTTCGATCACCATTCAAGACCGCCCGCCGCCGCCGAACAGTGGCCGCGGACCCGCTCGGCCCGCTCCAACTGCTCCCCGTGATCAGCGGCCTGACGGTGGCTCTGACCTTGCGGGCGGCCACCGTCGATCAGCCTCAAGAGGCCAACGCTCACCAAGAGAAACATCGAGGCTGCCAGGTTTTGCCCCGAAGAGCACGCCGTCTCCAGCCCCACCGATCGGGGAGTCCGACCTCCCGTTATAGCGTCGCGTGGGGCGGAGGTGCGAGGCGGTCACAGAATGCCTCCAGCACCTCGGCGGCTCGGCACGGTGACACTTGGAGGATCAGGTGCGGGCCGGGCAGAGCCGCCACCTCGGCATCAGGCCGCACCGACCACACCACCTCCCAGCAGCTCGGCCGCACCACCATGTCTCCGGTCGCCTGCAGGTAGAGGATCGGCACCGGGCACCCGCGGAGCTCGTCTGTCACATCGACACCAGCGACGGAGAGCGCGCGGGCGGCGAGGGCGACCGGGGGCACGGTCCGGACGGCTGCCCGGAACATCCGCCCCAGCCGACCGAAGCCATGCCGACCGAGCATCACGCAGGAGAGGATCCACAGCGGCTGCCTGCGGAACACCCAGGGGCGCACCATCGTTCTCCAGCGCTCGGGCACCTGCAGTGGAAACTGGACAAATGACGCACAGAGGACCAAGCCGCGCAATCCGGGGGGCCGCCGGGCGGCGAGCATGACCGCGAGTGGCCCGGAAAAAGATTCGCCGACGACCACAAACGGACCGGGCGGAATGGCCGCCAAGATCAACGGCAGCAGCTCGTCGTAGCCGAAGGGGGCGTGCGTCGGGTACGCGATAGCCGTGGCCGGCAGCGTCGCCGGCAGGGCGGCAAGGAGCGGCTCAAACAGCCGGCTTGTCCCGTCCATCCCGGGGAGGAGGAGTAGATGCACGTGTCTTTCCGTCAGCAGCATGGCCCACCGTCGTCCAACGCAGAAAGAGACCCTCGCACTGCCTCTCAGCGCCTCACAAAGCCTTTTGGGACAGCAAGCGACGAAGGAGCGTGGGCACCGAAATCAACCAACATGAACACCGACAGTCACTCGTCACGGGGAGTCGTCAGAGCCGACGGACCGCGGCGATCTCGCGCCCAGCGCACGGGTTGGACCGACCCGCTGATCGATGGAACTGCCTGACGCTCGGCCCATCGAATCAACCGGCTTCGGGCCACTTGATTTGAACTCTCCGATTGCTTGCAAGGCAATCTCGCAGATAGAGGTTGATGAGGCTCTGGTATGGCACGCCGGCTTCGATGGCCATGCCCTTGAAATACTCGACCACGTCCTCGGAGAGCCGTATTGTGACGGGCTTCTTCAGCTTCGAAGCATAAGGGTTCTTGCGGGACTTGAGCTTGGCGAGATCGTATTCCGCCTTCATGGTCTATTTCCCTCGGTAGAAAGCGCTCTCACGCTTGGTAGCTTTTCGCGCTGAAATGATTCGCACGACGGTCTCCTGTTCTCGCTCGCAATGACAGACAAGGAGCAGCTTGGCTCCCGCGCTCATCCCCAACAGGATGAAACGCTCTTCGTCGGTTGAATGGTCTTCATCGAAGAACTGAACGGCGAACTCGTCGTAAAAGACGGATTTCGCCTCCTCGAACGAGACCCGATGCTTTCGCAGGTTGGCGGCTGCCTTGAGAGGATCCCAGTCGAACGCAATCATACATACATCGTATTTACTGCCAGAATGCTGTCAACGGGGCTTCTTGATGTTCATCTGCCGCGCATGCGACACCACATCCGCTGCCGCCCCAAACGCAGTGCCCAAGGCAAGCCCGAGTGCGAGGTGGTCAACGGCCGCGCCGAACGCGACGCCCAAGGCAGCACCAACACCGACTCCCGCCCCCGGAGAATAAATCCCAAACCCCAACTTCTTTTCGGGCTCTTCGCCCATGGCACGCCCCTACGGAGAAGGTGTTGATACGAAGTTGTCCACCAATCGCTACGGTGAGGCTGCCCCATCGCGTCGTTCGCAGCGTCCCGCTACGGCACCGGATCCAGCGGGCTCGACACGGCCAAGCAGTTCCTCGAGAAGTCGGCTTGCCTCCGCGTCGGGCAGCCCCGGCTCGCGGATCAATTCGGCCTCTGGCACGCGCGTGCCGGTAAACACGAGCCTCGATCTTTCAATCCCCATGTGACGAACGCCACCGCGGACCCGCCGCCGGATTGTAACCGATGGCTAGTTCGCTTCGTCGATGGCAGGACCATCGTTTCTCGTCAGGATCGGTCTACCTCCTGCTTGTTGGCGAGCGCCGAGAGCGCATCAACGACGGCAACGGGATCGCAAGCGTAGAGGTCCGCGCCGCCAAACGGATTCAGCTCGAGCAGCCGTAGCTCGCCTCCACATTCACAAACATCGAGAACGTACGCCGCTGCCGGAGCGGGGATCTTCGCCGCCACCGACGACGCAAAGAAAGCTGCCTCGGCATCGAGCGCCACCGGCAGCGATTTACGCCCTGCCGGATCGTAGGCGGATCCAGCGACGACGTTTCTCTCAACGATCACGAATCGCCATTCCCGCCCGATCGCTTTGACGGGGGCAGCAATCACGGAGAGTGATTCGTCGTCGAAATAGAACCCATGGTCGAGCTTCGCCAGAGTCAATGTCGCGATATCTACGACGCGGCCGCTGAACGGCTTGAGTGGGCTGTCAGGACGCACGAAGATCCTGCTTTCGCCTCCGATCTGCGCCGCGACAGCGGATGCGTTTGCGACAAGATCCTTGGCGGGGCAGATGGTCCACGCCGAATGAACGAGCCACGGCTTGGCCGCCTCGTACCACGCCGAACAGCAGAAGGCATCAACCGGGCACAACGATCCGGGCGTCCAATGGAGTTCTTTGGCGACGCGCGCCGCATTCCCGAGCGAGCCATGGAAAATGACCGCGGACGTGGGGATGCGTCGCGGCACACCGTCATACCACCACTCGTCAGTCCAATCGATCAGCCGCTGACCACGCTCCCGAATCGCTTTCCGCAGGGGCGCATGGGTGTCGGGAAAGACGTCCGACTCAAGCACCCACGTCACGCTGTCCATGGCGTTTTCTTTCGTATGGCGGATGGAGGTCGAATGGCCACGATCTCACGAACTTTGTGAGCGCCAGCGAAACGCTCGCGGTCAGCCGCGACGAATCGTGCGCAGCCAAGCGGCGGGCAACGCGGCGTGGTGCTGGATCGCCTTGCTGGCCCCGGATTGCATTCCCTTCGGCCCTGCCTCTCCTCTCACTGATGCTTCTCTGCTCGACAGTACGCTCTCCATAAATTGTTCAGATTCCCCCGGCATTTCAATTCCAGATGTCCGCAATCGCAGCAGATATCCCCCACCACCTCTGAATATTCGCGGCCTTTGAAGATCAGCGCGCTGGGATTGCCAAACACAACCATCTTGGCGACTCCGTCTGAATGCTCGCCTTGGTCGTCGAGGCGTGCGTTCCGTATCACGCGCGGCGAGCCACACTTGGAGCATGGTTCATCCAGCATCTTCTCCGGGCCAACGCGAGTTGCTCCCGCGGCCATCCGAGAATCGGGTTCCGGCCGGAAGGACAGGTCTTCGACACCGTCCATGGAGGCGCCACACTTCCAGCACACGTCAAAGGTGTCTTCGACAGATTCACGGCACTTCTTGCATTCCCACACAGAGCGACTCCTGGGACGAAAAGACCGAGTGGTAGAGCACGTGTTGAGCCGGTCCTTCGGCCGGTAACCCTCCATAAAAAAAGGTCGGGCCGGCTGGCGCCGGCCCGACCCGTTTATTGACCGCTCCCGGAGAACCGGGGGCGTTCAGACGTTGACGATCACAGGCCGAAGGCGCTGAGCGTCTTGAGCATCGGCTCGACGATCGGGCGAAGGATGTCGCCCACGCCGGGGATGGCGAGGACGGTGTCGATGATCGGCTGGAGGGTACCGAGGTTGGTGCCCACCATCTCCTTCACCGTCGCCTTGCCAGCCTCGGGGAGCTTGTCAGCTGTCGCCTTGTAGCCCTCGAGGATGCCGGCGAGATCCTTCAGCCCGGGCACAGCGGCCTCGGCGGTCGGAACGTCGGTGATCCCCTTGAAGCTGTCGGTAAGCTTGCCGAACAGGCCGGTCATGTCACCGCCGAACGCGGTCAGGTCGATCGCGTCGGTGGCCTTCTCGACCGCTGCGGAGACGGCGTCGGTCGTCGCCTTGACAGCCTCGGCACCCTTCTCGGCGGCCTTCTCGGCGAGGGCCTCGCCCTTCTTCTGCCCTTCGGCCATCGTCTTCATCATGTCGGTCGGGGTGGTGACCGTGGCCCCCTTGTCGACCGGCTTCGGACCCTTGTCCTTGTTCATGAACCAGAAGGCACCCAGCGCGATCAGCGGCAGGGCGAGCCACGGCAGCAACGACGGGAAGCCCGATGACTCCTGCTGCCCATGCGAGGCGTGCGACGAGTGGCTTGCACCACTGGAGGTCGCAGCCGACACGGCCTTGGCGATGCTGCCGAAGTCGCCGAGCGACAGCCCGGCCGGCATGGCCGACTGGATGTTGCGACCCTGGTCAGCGAACAGGCTCTGGATCCCGGAGGCGTCGATCGACTTGCCACTGCTGGTGAGCTGCTTGGCGACGGTGCCGAGGACGACCGGAGCAAGGTACGACAGCAGCGAGCGGGCCACGCCCCCCTTGATGCCGAGGAACGACGCCAGCGTCTCGACGATCGCCGACGTGGCGGTGTTGCCAAACAGCGTGCCGAGGAGCCCACCACCGAGATTGGAGACCTTGGAAGAGTTCGCCCCTCCGAGCACGCCGGCGAGGTTGCCGAGCATGCCGAGATCGAGGCCACCGAGGGCGCTGGCGATTTGGCCGGCACCCTGGGCGTTGCCGGCGAGCTTAGCGAGGCCGCCGAGCATCGCGGGAATGGCAGCCGCGGAGGCGGCCTTCGTCTGCGCCTCGTTCGTGCCGGCGAGCGACCCGAGGCTACCGAGCACCTGGCTGGTCAGCTGGTCCTTGACGAGATCAACGATATTCATGCATTACTCCCAGAAGCGAAAAAAAGACGTCACTGGCCGCGGCGGGCCTACCGACACGGGGGCGAAGTGCCCCCGGAGCGGGTGTGATCCTTTGTACAAGGAGATTTTGTCATACACGCTCGGCGCGGCGATCACAAGCAACCGACCAGCAACTGAAATTTTTGGCCCTCGGCCGACAGTCGCGGAGCATTCGGCCGATCTTGCCAGGCCCTCCGCCGGCCGCCCCTATACTCGGCCGTCATGTCCACGCAACTTCCCGCCATCCCCCCGGTCCGCTCCCCCGAACTCCTCGCCCCGGCCGGGGACTGGGACTGCGTCCGCGCAGCGATCGAAAACGGGGCCGACGCCGTCTACTTCGGACTCGATTGCGGCCACAACGCCCGGGCCCGGGCGGCCAATTTCCCCGTCTCCGACCTCCCCCGGCTGATCGAGACGCTCCATCGCCATGGCGTCAGAGGGTATGTGACCCTCAACACCCTCGCCTTCGACGGGGAGCTCGGGGAGATCGAGGGCTTGGCCCGGGAGATCGCCGGTGGCGGGGTCGATGCGGTGCTCGTCCAGGATGTCGGCGTAGCCCGGCTCCTGCGGGCCTGCTGCCCCGATCTGCCGCTCCATGCCTCCACCCAGATGACGCTGACGAGTGCCGAGACGATCCGCCTCGCTGAGGCCCTCGGCATGGAGCGCGTGGTGCTGGCCCGGGAGCTGTCCCTCGACGAGATCGGGGCGATCCGCCGGGAGACGACGCTGGAGCTGGAGGTGTTCGTGCATGGCGCGCTGTGTGTGGCCTACTCGGGGCAGTGCCTGACGAGCGAGGCCCTCGGGGGGCGGAGTGCCAACCGCGGCCAGTGCGCCCAGGCGTGCCGGCTCCCCTACGAGCTGGTCTGCGATGATCGCGACGTCGATCTCGGGGCCCAGCGCTACCTCCTTTCCCCCCAGGATCTCGCCGCCTACGACCTGACGCCGGAGCTCCTTGCCGCCGGGGTGTCGAGCCTGAAGATCGAGGGGCGGCTGAAGACCCCGGAATACGTCGCCAACATCGTCCGCCACTACCGGCGGGCGATCGACGGGGCGGTGGCGGGGGAACGGGCGACGTTCACCCCTCGCGACATCGAGGCGATGGAGCTCTCCTTCTCGCGCGGCTTCTCCCCCGGCTGGCTCCTCGGCTGCGAGCACAAGCGGCTCGTGCCGGCGACCAGCAGCGCCAAACGCGGGGTCCGGCTCGGCACGGTCGTCGCCGTGGGGAGGGGACGGGTAACAGTTGAGCTCGTCGCGGCAGTGAAACGCGGCGACGGCGTGGCCTTCGATCCGGCCGGCGGGGGCGACGACGCCTCCCAAGGGGGGCGCGTCTACGAGGTCTTCGAGCGCGGCGTGTCGCTGACCGACACCGTCGAGCGCGGTCGGGTCGACCTCGCCTTCGCGCACGGGGCCCTCGATTTCGCCACCATCCTTCCCGGGCAGACCGTCTGGAAAACCGACGACCCGGTCCTGACCGCCCGGCTGCGGGATTCGTTCCGGGCCCCCCTCGATCAGCTCCACCGCCGCCAGCCGGTCGACTTGAAAGTCGACGTGGCCGAGGGAGAGCCGCTCCGTGTCGAGGCCGCGCTCGGCGACGGACGCGCCGTGGTGGTCGTGTCGAGCGACCAGCCGGCGGAGCCGGCCCGGCGCCATCCCCTCACCGTTGACGTCCTCCGCGACCAACTCGGCCGCCTCGGCGGCACGCCGTTTGAGCTGCGGCACCTCGAAGCCCGGGTCGGCGGCGCCCCGATGCTCCCGTTAAGTGTGATCGGCAAGCTCCGTCGCGATCTCGTCGAAAGCCTCTTGGCCGCGGCGGTCGGCGTCGCGCCGCGGTCGATCCGCGCCGGGGCGGTCGGGGCGGTCGCCCGGGCCGATGAGCCGCTGTGGCGTGAGGTCGAAGCATCCAAGCCCGGAGCTGATCCGGTCCTCCATCTCCTCTGCCGATCCCTCGGGCAGGTCGAGGCGGCCCTGGCCGCGGGGATCCGCGAGGTCGACGCCGACTTCTCCGACATCCGTCACTACCGCGATGCCGTCCAACGCGTCCGCTCGGCGGGAGGCACGATCCGCACCGCGACGCCGCGGATCCACAAGCCTGGGGAAAATGGCATCTTCGAGCTGATGCTCAAGCAGCAGCCCGACGCCGTGCTCGTGCGGAACTTCGCCGCCCTGAGCTCCTTCCACGGCCGGGGGATGACGGTCGATGCCGACTTCTCCCTGAATGTCACCAACCGCCTCTCAGCGGCGTTCTTCCGGGCCCACGGTGCCCGGCGGATCGTCCCCTCCTACGATCTCAACCGCGACCAGCTTGCGGAGCTCGTCGCGGCGCTGCCGGCAGCGATCCTCGAACCGGTGATCCACCAGCGGATGCCGCTGTTCCACATGGAGCACTGCGTCTTCTGTGCCGTCCTCTCCCCCGGCACCGACAAGACCAACTGCGGCCGTCCCTGCGATGACCACACGGTCAAGCTGCGCGACCGGGTCGGCGTCGAGCACCCGCTCACCGCCGACGTCGGCTGCCGCAACACCCTCTTCCACGCCGTAGCGCAGAGCGGCGCCGAAGTGGTGCCGATGCTCCTGGCCCGCGGTGTCGCCCACTTCCGCGTCGAGCTCCTCGACGAGCCGGCCGAGGCGATCGAGGGGATCGTCAGTGCCTATCGCGATCTCCTCGCCGGAAGGTGCAGCGGCCGCGACGTCTGGACCCGCCTGCGGGCCGTCAACCGCGTCGGTGTCACGCGGGGCACGCTCGAAGCGATCTAGCTGCCCGTGGAAAAAGTCATCCCTGACCGGACCGGCTGCGGGGCAGCCGGGAGAATCAGTCCACTTGGAAAACCTCCGGTTTTCTCGAGTGCTACGCACTCGCGACCGCCTCGTGCGGTCGGGCCAGCACTTTAGCCACAGCCTGCTGGCCTTCACGCGGACTTCACGCGGACAATCGCCTCCATGGCCGAGGGCCCTTCTGTGGGTCCGGGGGCAGCGGTATCCTGTGCGGTTCGCCGCGACGACCGCGGACCTATCGGCCCCGGGGCGCGATCGCATGGACATCAACGACATCCTCACGGTGCGCCTCCGGGTCACCGACGCCGCGGGCACCGTCCGCGACTGCCCCGTGATCGCTTCCGGGCTCCTCGCCTACGAGGATTATCCCGAGGCCGATTGGGATCGCTTCGTGCCCTGGCGGGGCCTCGATCTCGTCGACGTCGTCCCTCCGGGCATCAGCACACCCCGGCAGGTGGTGCTCGACGTCGAGGAGATCCGCACCGGCCGTTGCCGCCGGGTGGTGACGCAGATCCTGGCGATGAGCCGGGTGACGATCTCCTGGGACGACGTCACGGCGAGCCCCGGTAGATTCGACGTCGTCCTCGACCTCACCGAGCCACAGGGGGCGGCCCAGATTGCCAGACTCGAGGCCGATGCCGGCGCGGTCGCCCTCGCCTCGCATGTCCGTATCCGCGGCGATCACATGGAAGACCTGCTCGACGGCTGAGCGGCTATTTGCCCGTGATGGCGATCGTGATTGGCTCCCCGGCCTTGACCTCGGCGACGAGGCCCGACGTCTCCGCCTTCTCCGTCTTTGCCGGCACCGACCGGACGGTCCCTTCGAGATCGCGGACGGCCACGGGTCGCCCTTCGCCGGCTGTTGCCGCAGCCTTCTTCCCCTGGGCCGCCATCCCGGCATACATCGACGTCACCACCGCCACCTTGTAGCGCCCCGGCTTGATGTCGTAGAGCTTGAACGAGCCATCCTTCGTGATCTGGCTGCTCGACGATTCGCCGCCGCCCTCCGGCTCGAACACGATCAGCCCCATCTCGAGCGGCTCTCCGTCGAGCGTGGCCGTGCCCGAGGCCTGAATCCCCTTGAGCTGGGTTCCCTGCTGGCCGCAGCCAACAAGCGCAACGAGAACGGGCAGCAGAGCGAGGCAACGGGAAAGACGCATCGGTGCGGATCCTGGGTGGGGAAGAAACGAGCCGGGGGCAGCGCTAGACGTCACTCGAGCTCGCCGATCGATCCGTCCTTGGGGAGGAGGCTCTGGCTCCAGGGGATCGTGTCGACCGCGGTCGACACCGTCCGGGTGCTGCCGTCCCCCATCCCGCAGATAATCACGCCAGGGGAGTGGCCGATCGCCCGGTATTCCTGCCACACGCACTGCGCCGGCTTCGGCGTCGACATCGGCGGGAAGAACGTCTTGTAGGCCGGATTGTTGGGGTCGCTCGTGTAGGCGGTATTGGTGCGGCCGAAGACCGGCCAGTAGCGGTCGTCGGCTGGATGGCCCCAGGCGTTGCCGAAGGTGTCGCTGTTGTTCGGAGCGGAATCGGGCCCGCAGGCCATCCTCCGCTCGGCGAGAAAGATCGTCTTCGAGGTGCCGTCGGTGATGTCGGCGAACCGGCGCTGGCCGTGGGTGTTGTGCCACGTCCAGAGGTCGCTCTTGTTGTTTTCGGGGCGGCCGAAGACCTGGAAATTGCAGCCGTAGCTGCACAGCGCCACATCGACAGGGTTCTTCCACATCCAGTCGGCCTGGAAGCCGTCCTTGAAGATCGGCGAGCCAGCGCTGGCGTCATTGGGGGCGATGAGCGTCGAGACGGGGACGCTCATCGCGGCCCGGTTGGCATCGATCTGCCCCAGGCCGCTCCCCTTCCAGTTGGTGATGTTCTTGGGGAGGGCTCCTTGCTCGAAGAAGGGGAGGAGGCAAAAGAAGAAGGTACCGTCGCTGTTGGTGTAGCCGCCGGTGTATTGGGGGCTGCTCCACCAAAAGGCGACCGCCGGGGGGAGACAGCCGAGGGTGTCGTGGCCGTTGTGCGCCGCCAAGCCGATCTGCTTGAGGTTGTTGGAGCTCTGCGACCGGCGGGCGGCTTCGCGGGCCGACTGCACGGCGGGAAGGAGGAGACCAACGAGCGTCCCGATGATCGCGATGACGACGAGGAGCTCGACGAGCGTGAAGGCCCGGCGGAGCCGATGCAGGGGGGGCGTGTTGTGGGCCAAGGTGGGCTCCTGAAAAAATTGGGATCAGGGATCAAACGGAGCTGAAAAGATTTTGAATGCCGGCTGTGCCTTGTCAAACCGACCCCGGCCGCCCGGATCACCGAGGCGGTCGTCAGGCACGATCACCAGTAGACGTACTGGAGGAACTTTTCCCGGTCGGTCTTGGGAAGGTCGTCGACCGAGCGGACGACATAGCGATTCTCCTCGGTATCGACGAGCATCTTGCCGTCGGTGCCGAAGTCGATCGCCTGGCTCTGCGTCCAGCGGGCGGTGAACTTCTGCCGGCCGACATCGGTCTCGACGTCGAAGTCGAGGTAGCCGTGCGCCAGTTTCACGTCATGGACCCGGCCAATCGAGCGGACGAGCGACCGGCGCTTCAGACCGGTCCGGACCACCGTCTGGTCGACCTCCGGCCAGTCGGCCAGCCGGCGGATCATCCCCACCTCGATCTCGTCGCCAGATTCGTTCCAGCCGCGCACCGAGAGGTAGTCCTCGGGGCATGAGGCGGGGAAGGTGCAGACGATGAACAGCCCCGCCGCGAGGCGCGTGCCATGCTCCTCGAGCTCGATCCTTTCGTGGGGGCCGATGAGGAAATGGTGCATGCCCGGCTCGAGCCAGCGGATCGCTCCACTGGAGGGCATCGTGGCGGGAGGAGCTTCCACCGCGGCGGCAACCGCTTCGGCAGGCTTCGCGGCAGCGGGGGCGGCCGACTCCTCGGCGAGGAGCGTGTCGACCGTCGGCTGCTTCGTGACCTGGGTCTGGATCCGCACCAGGCGCGCGTAGATCCCGTCGGCGGCGAGGAGCTCGGCGTGGGTCCCCTGTTCCGCGAGGCGCCCGCGGTCGAAGGCGAGGATCCGATCGGCGTTGCGGAGCGTGGAGAGGCGGTGGGCAATGGCGATCGTCGTCCGTCCGCGCACGAGCACCGCGAGCGCCTCCTGGATCGCCTTCTCGGCCTCGGCGTCGATGTTGCTCGTCGCCTCGTCGAGGACGAGGATCCGCGGATCGTAGAGGAGCGTCCGGGCGATCGAGAGCCGCTGCTTCTCGCCACCGGAGAGCCCCGCGCCATGCTCCCCGAGGAGGGTCTCGTAGGCGAGCGGCTGGCGACAGAGGAAGTCGTGCGCGCCGGCGGCCTTCGCCGCCTCGAGCCCCTGCTCGAGCGTCGCCTGGGGTCGGCCGTAGGAGAGATTTCTCCAGATCGTCCCCCGGAACAGAAACGAATCCTGGAACACAATCCCGAGACGTTCGCGGAGCTGCTTCGTGGAGAGCCTCCGGATGTCGATCCCGTCGATCTCGATCGAGCCCTCCTGGGCCTCGTAGAAGCGGCCGAGGAGATTGACCAGCGTCGTCTTGCCCGATCCCGACCGGCCGACGATGCCAATCATCTCCCCCGGCGCGACGTCGAACGACACGTCCCGCAGCACCGGTTGGTTGCGGTCGTAACCGAAGGTGACATTCCGGAAGCGGATCTCCCCGCGGGGGTCGTCCCAGGCCTTTGGCCTGTTCGTTTCGGGAATCGACACCGGCGTGTCGAGGAGCTCGAGGACGCGCTGGCTCCCCGAAAGGAAGCTCGTCAGCCAGGTGGTGAAGCTCGAGAGGGCGCCGAGCGGGGCGTAGAACATCGCCAGGTAGGCGAGGAAGGCGATCAATTGGCCGAGCGACATCTCCCCGGCGATCACGTCGCGGCCACCGACATACCAGACGATCAGGCCGCCGAGGCCGAAGACGATCTGCATCGCCGCGGCGTAGGTGGAATTGGTGTGCTCGACCCACAGCCGCCAGTTGGAGAGGTGGTCGCTGGCCGTGGCAAACTTTTCCCGCTCCCGCGGCTCTTGGGCGAAAGCCTTGACGACGCGGATCCCCGAGAGCATCCCGGAGAGCGCGGCCATCTGCTTGCTCGAGGCGTCCCACAGCCGATAGTGACGCGGGTAGACATGCCGCCAGAAGATCCACGAGCCGAGGATCACCAGCGGCACCGGGATGAGGGTGAAGAGGGCAAGCTTGGGGTTGATCCAGACGAGCATCGCCCCCACCCCCACCAGCTGCACGATCTGGAGGAGAAAGCCCCCGGTGATCTGGTGCATGAGGCCATGGAGAACCTCGCTGTCGTGGGCGACCCGGCTGATCATCGACCCAACCTGATGCCGGTCGTAGTAGGCGATGGAGAGATCCTGGAGCTTGTTGACCATCTCCTGGCGGAGCGTGCCGGTGAGGCCGGTGCCGATCGCGTTGGCGAGTCGCCCCTTGAGCACACCGACGATCGAGAGGAGGATCCGGGAGAAGGCCAGCGCCAACACGACCACGAGCAGCGCGGTCTTGAAGTCGGGCAGCGCGTCGGCCCCGGTCTGCTCCAGCGCCCGGGCGGAGAGGACGTCGTCGACCATGTACTGCTGGAGCTTCGGCGGCACGAGCTCCGCGACAACCCCCAGGAGCGTCAGCAGGCAGAGAACGATCGCCCCGCGGGCATGCGGCCGGAGGATCTCGCTGACGCGGGCGAGGATCCGCCCCTTTTGCATGCAGCGCGGGCACGCCTCCTCGCGCGTCGTCTTCCGCAGGCTGCAGGAGTCACAGCGCGGCGGATCGAGTGCAGCGGCCAGTTCGTCGTCGGCCGGCGTCGTCGCCCCGGGCGTGCCGGCCGTAGCGGACTCGGCCGCGAGGGTCTTGCTGGCGGCCGCCGGCGCCGGTGCTGGCAGCGCCCCGTCGGCGCTTCGAAACGAGCTGGGGAGCTCGATCTGGCCGTCGGCCGTGCGCGGGCCTTCACGCGCCTGCTCGAGCGCCCGCGACACCTTGTGGAAGCGCGTCGCCAGGGCATTGGAATAGCGGAGCAGGTCGATCCATTCGCCGTCGGTCTTGACCTGGAGCATTCCCCCGCCGACGCCGGCGCTGGTGCGCACTTGGGCGACGTCCGGCCAGGGGATGACCCGCAAGACCTTCCCCGCCACGCCGTCGGCCAGCGCAGGCGCGATCGGCCCGGGGACATCGGCCGGAAAACGCTCCCGCCCCTCCGGAGGTAGCCCTTCACGGACAACGGAAAGATGGTCGGGGGTGACGAAAAGCCATTCCCGCCGCGGTTCCCCGTCGAGCGACACGTCGGTGTCGACCGAGACGATGACGGGGCGGTGATTCAGCCCGGCGGCGTCGAGCGCTGCGCGGGCCGCCGGGGGAAGCGTGCCAGCCACGACACGGGGCGGGGAGGAGGTTGGCGTGGCTGCGGTCACCGGCGTATGCTCCCGGGGCCGTTCGACTGACGGTTGAATCAATGGTGTCTTTTCCAATTCCGGGGCGGAGAACGTTCATGCGATACGCAGGTGGGCCGGTCGTGGTTCGTGGGCGCGGCATCATGGCCGCAGTGGTTTGCCTCGGCTGCCTCGTGGCGGCCGGCGGGGCGCTCCGGGCCGACGAGGAGGGCTTCGAGCCACTCTTCGATGGCAAGAGCCTGGCAGGGTGGAAGGTGAACGAGAACCCCCAGAGCTGGAAGGTCGATGACGGGCAGATCGTCTGTCGCGGCCCGCGCAGCCACTTGTTCTATGTCGGTGCCGATGCGGCGAAACCGGCCGACTTCAAAAACTTCCACTTCAAGTCCGACGTGATGACCAAGCCGAATGCCAATTCGGGCATCTTCTTCCACACGAAGTTCCAGCCCGATGGCTGGCCGGCGATCGGCTACGAGATGCAGGTCAACAATTCGCAGGGGGATCCGGTCCGCACCGGGAGCCTCTACAACGTCGTCAAGAACTTCGTCCCACCGGCCAAGGACGACACCTGGTTCACCGAGGAGGTGATGGTGAAGGATAAGCAGATCACCGTGATCGTCGATGGGAAGGTCCTCTTCGAGTTCGTCGAGCCAGACGGCGTGACGGGAACTCGCAAGCTCTCCAACGGCACCTTCGCCCTCCAGGCCCACGATCCCGGCAGCGAGGTCCGCTACAAGAACATCCGCGTCAAGCGGCTGCCGTGAGCCCTGCTTTCGGAGCCCGAGCCAAAGGTGCGATTTTTCCGGGGAAGGGGGTGTCGGGTGACGCCCCCTTCTTCATGCGCCGCGGTGGCGTGGTGCGGCCGTGCCGGGGGCATGGAGCCGTGGGAATGTCGTGTTGACGCAGACCGCCCCGTCGGCGTAACTTCCTGAATTGATTCTGACAAAAGACAATGAACATTGTGATGATTCACCGAACCGCAAGGGGACGCCAGCCATGAGCACGCTGCAGTCGGCAGGGATTCGCGATGACATCACGCAGTGCATCGGCCGCACGCCGCTGGTGCGCCTCCGCCGAGTGACGGAAGGCTGCGTCGCGGATGTTGTCGGCAAGATCGAGAACATGAATCCGCTCTGGAGCGTGAAGGATCGGATCGCCGCGGCGATGATCGACGCCGCGGAGAAAGACGGCCGCATCGGCCCCGACACGATCATCGTCGAGCCGACCAGCGGCAACACCGGCATCGGCCTGGCCTACGTCTGCGCCGCCCGCGGCTACAAGCTCCGCGTGATGATGCCGGAGAGCATGAGCCTCGAGCGCCGGCGGATGCTCAAGGCGCTCGGCGCTGAGTTGGTGCTCACGCCGGCCGCCGAGGGGATGCCGGGAGCGGTGCGGCACGCCGAGGATGTCTCGAAGTCGAGCCCGCAGTATTTCATGCCGCAGCAGTTCAATAATCCCGCCAATCCCGAGATCCACCGGAAGACGACGGCCGAGGAGATCTGGGCCGACACCGATGGCAAGGTCGACATCCTCGTCTGCGGCGTCGGCACCGGGGGCACGATCACCGGCTGTGGCGAGGTGCTCAAGGCCTACAAGCCGAGCCTGAGGGTCATTGCGGTCGAGCCGCTCAACAGCCCCGTGATCTCGCAGAAGCTCGCTGGCGAGCCGATCAAGCCGGGCCGTCACACGATCCAGGGGATCGGCGCCGGGTTTATCCCCGGGGTGCTCAATCTCAAGATCATCGACGAAGTCGTGAAGGTTGACGACGAGGATGCCAAGGAGATGACCAGGCAGATGGCCAAGCGCGAGGGGCTGATGTGCGGGATCAGTTGCGGCGCTGCCGCCTGGGGCGCGCTCCAGGTGGCCCGTCGCCCGGAGAACGCGGGCAAGATGATCGTCGTCGTTCTCCCCGATCTCGGCGAACGCTACCTCTCGGTCCCGGGGCTGTACCCGGAGTGAGTGGTTGACGAGGCGGCACTGGCTATCCAGAAGCAACGTTTGAGCCAGCCCAATGGGCCTCGGGCCGGTGGGTGGTTCGTCGGCGGGGCCGGCAAAAGTTTCGTCGTTCCTCGGAGGACCTCGTCACTCCTCAAGCGTTCGCCGATCCCCGCCTCGCCTGAGCGCTGGCAAGCGAGCCCGCCGCACAACGCTTTGCGCCGCAGCGAGGGGTCGCCCGTGCTCCGAGAGCCGGCGTAGCCGACAAGCGCAGCCCGGAAGGCGGAGCGCAGGCGGGTTCGAGAGAGCGGAGGGCATGGATGCCCGGAGCGAACTCGGCTGGGGGCACGGGCGACCCCGAAGCCACGTTTGAGC
>JBAWVV010000012.1:0-24753 GCA_037147115.1 Planctomycetia bacterium
CGTCAGCCCCAGAGCCGCTCGTGGATCTGCCGGTAGTGCCTGGGATCGGAGGGGAAGAGCGATCGCTCTCTCGGCCTGTCGCAGATCCCCGCCTGGAAGCGGCGCTTGGGGAACACCGGGAGCTCCATCCCTGTCACCTGGTGGACACCGCGGGCCACGATGTCGCCTTTGAGCGCGTAGAGCCGGCCGTGGTCCCAGTCGGTGAGCTCGATGAAGGGGACCCCTTCTGCAACCTCGATGACGTTGGGGAGCGCGTAGGGGCTGAAGCCGCGGAAGCCGAGCGTGGCGGCGGGGGCATAGCTACGAACATGGCCGCGACTTTGGCCGCCTGAGTAGGTCAGCGAGTGCTTGATGGCATTCACCCCCCAGCCTTCGTGGTAGAGGAGCGGGTTGTTGAGAACGCTGCGGATCGTGAGCTCCGGATCATCCTCGATCGGGTAGCTCTTGAGGTTCTCGTCGCCGCCGTCGCCGTCGACAAGCCAGATCCACTCGGGATACCGGCGGCGGATCCCGCGGCACAGCGCCAGCCCGGCGGCAGCGGCCTGGACGTCGAGCGGCTTGTAGTCTTCGATCGCGCGGATCGTCGCCTCGAGGTCGAGCTCGTCGGCCGCGATCTCTACCGCCTCATGGAGATAGTCGAGCCGTGTCCGGGCCAGGAAGTCGCGGGCCTGGGCGAGATCGCTTCCCGAATCGGCCACCGACAGGGTGAAGGCCTTGAGCCGCTGCGGCGCCTCGCCCCGCAACAGAAGCAGATGGTGGAGGACGAGAAGCACGCTCCCTGAATCGATGCCGCCGGAGAACAGGACACCGATCGGCGCGCTCGGCTCGATACGATCGAGCCAGGCAGCGAGCGCCTCCTGGAGGGCCCCGATGTAGCGTTTGCCGATCTGATCGAGGTCGGAGCCCCAGCGGTTGCGCTCGGGGCTGAAGAATCGGCGGCAGACGGGATTCGGGTCGGGGCAGCCGACGAGGGCCAATTCCATGAGGTGATGCGCCGGCACCATCCGGGTGTAGGAGGGGTGGAACTGGTCGGCGAGCCCCTCGGCCTCGAGCCAGGCGTGAATCGCGTCGATCCGATCGGCGACGACAAGCACCGGACCGGCCGCCTTCTTGGCGATGAAGTAGCGCAGCGGCCGGCCGAGTGAGCGGGCCATGCGGATCTGTTTGCCGTCGCGGTGGACCAGCGCGAAGTGACCGTCGATCCCGCGGATCTGCGAAGGATCACCGGAGCCGACGCGGGCCAGTGCCTCGTCGCGGGTCATATTGAGAATGATGTCAGCGGCCGGGTCGAGGAGGTCGACGAGCCGTTCGATGGGGGCGTGGTGGATCATGCTCCTGCTCCTGCTCCTGCTCCTGCGGTGGGCGGTGTCGGCCCGGAGCCCTGAGTGTAACGGAAGGGTGGCGGGGGCCCTCACCAACGGGGTAGCCTGACGGGATCGAAGACGGGCCACCAGGACGGGAGCCAGGGAGGACACGGCCGATGGTGTTGGCAGCATGTCGGCTCGTCCTGGTCCTGGGCGCGGGTCTGGCCCTGGGCTGTGTTGTCGGGAGCGCGACGGCGGCCGCCCATCCGCCGGAGTTGCACCGGGCCCGGATGGCACGGCAGCGTGACGTCGGGCGGGAGCCGACGGAGGCCGATCGGCAGGCGGCCTGGTTCGCGCTCGAGTTCTTGACGGCGTTTGTGGCACGGGTTGGCAGCCCGCTTGCGGATCAGGTTGTGGCCCAGTCGATCGACGAGCACCGTTTTGCCACGAAGGCTCCCGGTGCCCGCGGGCTTGCCGAGCTCGAGAAGCGACGCGACGAGCTCATGGCGGGGCTCCGGGAGCAGCATGGGTCGCTCCGTGTCAGGTGGGACGGTGCGGCGCTCGCCGCCGAGGAGTCGCTGCCGCCGCTCGACCGGGCCCGCGGAATGAATCGGCCCCTGATCGTGGAGTTAACCCATACGGCCGTGGCCCCTGCCCGGCTTACCGTCGGCGTGTCGGGGCACGTGATCCAGGCAGAGCCCTGGACGGTGCTTCCGGGCCGGACGCAACCGTTTCTCGTCGTCCTCGCCGCCGATGCCGATGCGCCTGCCGGGGCCAGGCTTGACGTGAAGGAGGAGGGAGCCGGGGCCGTCGCGTCGCTAACGCTCTCCGTGCGCGTCGTAGAACCGGCACGGCTGCGGGTGCAAGTCGTCGACGGGGGGACCGGGGCGCCTGTCTGTGCGCGGGTGCGGGCACTCGGGGGCGACGGGGCCTGTCATCAGGCGGGGCCGTTCGCCGCAGATCCGACGTTCACGCTCAAGCCGATCCTCGGCTCGCCGCTGCCGCGGTTCCACCGTCTCCCCTTCTTTTATTGTGACTCAAGCGCCGACATCGTTCTCCCGCCGGGTGAGTGTCGGATCGAGGCCGAGCGGGGCTATGAACACGCCTCGATCGGCGAGACGCTCGAGCTCGAGCCGGGGGAGAGCCGCGATCTCACCCTCACCGTGCCGCGGATCTTCGACGCCGCCGCCGAGGGCTGGATCAGTGGCGACACGCATGTCCACTGGGTGACCAATGCCTGGAATGTCGATCTGCCCCTCGAGGCTCTGGCGGTCGTCCAGCGGGCCGAGGATCTGCGCGTCGTCAACAACCTCACGCTTCTCCATCGCACCGCCAGCGACGCCTTTGTGAAGCCGTCGCAGGCGCCGGTCGGCCCGGTCGCAGGCTTGTGCCGCGATGGCTACCACGTCGAGATGGCGGAGGAATATCGCAACGAAAATCTCTACGGTCATCTCTGCTTTCTGAATCTTCGCTGGCTCGTGATGCCGATCGGCACTGGACCGGGGATCGCTGGCGACGACTCGATCGATTGGCCGCACAACCGCACGGCGATCGAGGAGGCACGGAGTCAGGGGGGAATCTCGATCGAGGCCCACGGCACCGGTGGCAATCATGAGCCCCCCCTCAATGTCATCCACGGGCTCACTGATTCGTTCGATCAGCTCGGGCCGGCTGACTTCGAGCGATTTCTCGACTGCGGCTTCCGGGTCCCCCTCACCAACGGCAGCGATCATCCGGCGAGGGTGGCAGGCGCGGCCCGGGCCTACGTGCGGATCGACGGCGACTTCAGTTACGAGAAATGGATCGACGGCATCCGCCGCGGGCGGACGTTCACCACCTCGGGCCCGCTGTTGTTTCTCGACGTCGATGGACACACTCCCGGCGACTCGATCGCCAGGGATCCGGACGACCGGGTGACGGTGCGGGTGCGGGCCGTGTCGCGGCAGCCCCTCGGCGTGGTGCAGGTGGTGTCCAATGGTGTGGTGATCGCGGAGGAGACCACCGAGGAATCGACGGCGGAGCTGGCCGTCGAACTGCCGGTGGGAGAAAGCCGCTGGATTGTCGCCCGGGCGAGCCGCGGGGGGGGATTCAATTGCATCGAGCGGACGGGGATCGCCCACACCAGCGCCGTGCAGGTCGTCGTTGATGGCCGGGGAGTGTTCCGGCCTGAGGCGGCGCGGGATTGGATCGTGCGGATGCGGGCCCACATCCGCGACATCGAGCTCAAGGGCCGATTTGCCACGGCGGGGCAGCGGAGCGAAGCGATCGCCTACGTGGAGGAGGGTATCGGTCGCTACGAGCGGTTGATTGCCAGACGGGCGGCCCCCGCCACAGGCACGCTCGACGAGGCCCGCGACAATCTGCTTTTGGCCGTTGATCAGCTCCTTCCCCGCCCCGATCCGCGAGTGTTCAAGCCCCTTCTGGCCGCCGCCGAATCCAGCGCCAGCCTGGCTGCGGCCGTCGAGCCGTTGGTGGTGCTGCGGGTCGACGTCAATCCGGAGTCGCGCGTGAAACTAGCTGCCGTCAGCCCGCTTCCGGAGCTCGTCGTCGATCGCACCTACCGCTGCCTTCTTGAGGTTCGAAACGCGGCCCGGATCCGCGCGCCGCTGCGGATCTCGGCCACCGATCGCTCGGTGAATCGGCCCCGGCCGGCGCTGTTCTGCGCGGTCGGCCTCGTCGATGGAATTGCATCGTCGTCGTTCCTCTCCGGAGCAGAACGCGAATGGAAAATCGTTGAGTTTCGCCTCCTCGAGGAGGGGCGGAGGGAGGTGCATCTCGAGGCCGACGTCGGCCAGGGAACGCAGGACCTCGGCTTCCGGGCGGCGGCGGATCTGTTGCTCAAGGGCGTGCCGGCCCGCCGTGTGTCCGGCTTAGAAAAAAGTGGTGTGCGATGATCGTTCTCCTGATTCGTCGGTGTTCGATGGCAGTGTGGGGGGCGATCGTGTTTCTCGCGGGCGTTTCCCCGTTGGCCGCCGAGCCTTGGCCGACCGTGGCCGCGGTCGAACGCCAGCCGCTCCTCGCGCAGGCCCATCGGCTCGTCGATGCCCTCGAGCGGCTGGGGAGCCCGCTTTCGCCGGAGGCGAGGAATCAGTTGGCGGGCTTTGAGTCGCTTGAGGACGATGCGGCAGTCACCCGGGGAGTCGAGTCGATCCTCGATCCGCTCTGCGCGGTGGCTGTCGGAGTTGCGAAGGATGGCCCGCCGACGGTCGCGGTCCGCGACGCTGGCGTGCCCCTCGAGCTGGTTGAGCAGGGATGGCGAACCGTGCTCGTCAAGGTGGTCAACGCCCCGGAGATCCGGGCGAGGCTGCGGGTGGGGAGCCCTCAGGCCCGTCCCCTTCCCCACGCCCCGGCGGCCGACGTGCCGCAACGCTGGCTCGGGCTTACGGCCTTCGAGGGGCAGCCGTTCACGCCGACGCTGTCGGGGTTGCCGTTGGAATACCGGATCGTGGAACTGTGGGCCAAGACCGCGGGCGATCGCACTGCCACCCTCGAGTTCTCCACCCCGCCGACCGACGGCGTCGTTGCTCCCTCGGGCACGACTTCGATCGTCGCTGCCTGGCGGTTCACCGCGGGCGTTGCGGGGTGGGACTCGACCACGAATCAGGTGAACCTCGAGGCCCGTGACGGCTCGCTGTTTATCGAGGGAACCGGTAACGATCCCTTCCTCGGGGCGACCTTCTCCGCGCCGTCGAAACCGGCTGGCCTCGTGCTGCGGTTCTGGGCGAAGGCGGAGGAAGCGGGCATCGGGCAGGTGTTTTGGTGGACGGAGGAGCGGCCGCGACCGGATGGGGGGCATGTCGTCACCTTCAATGTCGAGCCGGGGCGGGAGATGCTTTACGAGATCCCGATCCCTGCCGACGGGCATGTCGTCGGCGTCCGGATCGATCCCAACGGCAAGCCTTGCCGGATGCGGATCGACTGGATCGAAGTCGCCTCTGCCGATCGGGGGAGTGAGTGGGCCGGGACCGACATCGCCTGCCGGATCGCCCCCTCGAGCGAGGTGACCTTCCGTGTCGAGGACGAGGCGGGGCTCCCGGCCGTGGGCTGCTTCGAGATCGTCGACGAGCAGGGGCGTGTGTATCCGCCGCAATCGAAGCGGCTGGCCCCCGATTTTTTCTTCCAGCGGCAGATTTACCGGGAGGATGGGGAGACGGTCCGGCTCCCGCCGGGCCGCTACTCGGTGCGCTGCTCGCGCGGGCCGGAGAGCGTTCCGGAGGAGCAGACGCTCGTCGTGGGGAATGGGCCTGCCGAGCTGCGCTATGCCGTCCGGCGCTGGGTCGACCCGTCGCGCCGCGGCTATTGGTCGGGCGATCACCACATCCACGCTGCCGGCTGCGCGCATTACGAGAGCCCCACCGAGGGCGTGATGCCGGCCGACATGCTGCGCCACTGCATGGGGGAGGATCTGAAGGTTGGCTGCTGCCTCACCTGGGGCCCGTGCTTCGATTTCCAGAAACGGTTTTTCTCAGGCAAGCCCGACGACGTCAGCCGGCCTCCTTACCTCCTCCGCTACGACATCGAGGTGTCGGGCTTTGGGTCGCACGCCTCCGGCCACTTGAATCTCCTCCGGCTCACCGAGCAGATTCCCCCCGGCGGGGATTCGATGCAGCACTGGCCGACCCTCGGGCTCAACACGCTCCGCTGGGCGAAGCGGCAGGGCGCCGTCTGTGGCCCGGCCCACTCGGCCAGCGGGCTGACGCGCGTCGTCGGCCGCGTCCCGGGGACGGAGGGGGGCGACGGCCCCGGAGGTCTGCCGACGTTCGACATCCCCGCCTTCGATGGCATCGGCGCCAATGAGTTCATCATGGATGTGGCGCATGTCGTCCCGGGCCCGGACGGTCGTCCCGTTCCTGCCGTCGACTTCCTCTCGATGATGAACACCGACCGGCGGGCGGAATGGAATCTGTGGTACCACGTGCTCAACTGCGGCCTGACGGTGCGGGCTAGCGGCGAGACCGACTTCCCCTGCATGACCGGCGAGCGGGTCGGGATCGGACGCGTCTATGCCCGTCTTGACGGGCCCCTCGACTTCGATGGTTGGTGCGATGCGATCGCGGCGGGGCGGAGCTATGTCAGCGATGGCCGGACCCATCTGATGGAGTTCACCGCCACGGCGGCCGATGGAGCGCCGCTCGAAATCGGCACGCGCGACAGCGCCCTCGCACTTCCGGCGCCGGGCGGCGTCACGTTTCGGGCCATCGTGGCGGCGCTTCCGAGCCCGGCGGCGGATGCCCCGGCCACCGTCCCTGTGGAACTGGTCGTCAACGGCTTCCCGGTGGAGCGGATCGAGGTGCCTGCCGACGGTCGGGAGCACCCGGTCGCCTTCACTTCCCGGGTGGAGCAAAGCTCCTGGGCGGCGATCCGCGTGTTTCCCGGAGCGCACACCAATCCCGTCTTCCTGCGAGTGGCGGGGGCCCCGATCCGCCCCAACCGAGACAGCGCCCGCTGGTGTTTGGCGGGTGTCGAGCAGTGCTGGCGGGAGAAGGCGGTCACCTACACGGGTGAAGAGCGGGCGACGGCCGAGGCCGACTATGCTGTGGCGAGGGAGTTTTTCAGCCGACTGGCCGAGTGACGGAGGGGGCGATGGGAGCGGGGAACCACCCAACACGACCGACACGCCCCCACCCCTTGGTGGGTCTGATGGCCGTCGTGCTGCTCGCGTCCTTTTCCTCCGCAAGGCTTGGGGCGGATGAGGGGGCGCTGGCAGGCCGAGTCGAGACGCTCCTTGTGGTCCGCTGTCTGGAGTGTCATGCGGGGCACGATCCGCAGGGGGGGCTCGCGCTCGATGACGCTGCGGCCTTCGCTCGCGGGGGGCAGACCGGCCCGGCGGTTGTGCCGGGAGATGCCGACGCGAGCCTCCTGGTCCGGGCCGTCCGCCGGCAGGATCCGGCCGTGGCCCCGATGCCGCCGGACGAGCCGCTGACTGGGGACGAGATCGGGCTGATCGAAGCGTGGGTCGCCGCGGGGTCGCCATGGCCCGGCGCGGCGCCGCCGGAGGACGACGATGGCAGCCCGGTGGGCTCGGCCTGGGAGGATCCGCGCAATCCGGTAACGAGGCGCTGGCGCGGGGAGCGGATCGACCTGTGGTCGTTCCAGCCGCTCGTCCGGCCATCTGTGCCGAGGCCGGTCGGCGACGAGGGCCCCGCCACCGCGGCGATCATCGACGCCTTCCTCAACGACCAACTCACCGCGGCGGGAATCGGGCCCGTTCCCCGCGCCGACCGAAGCACGCTCGTACGCCGGATGACGTTCGATGTCACGGGTCTTCCTCCGACCCCCGACGAGGTGGAGGCCTTCGTCGCCGACGAGGCCCACGACGCGGTCGAGCGGCTTGTCGACAGGCTCCTCGCCAGCTCCGCCTATGGCGAGCATCTTGCCGTCACCTGGCTCGATGCCGTCCGCTACGCCGATACCAACGGCTTCGAGCGCGACGAACTGCGGCCGCAGATCTGGCGCTACCGCGATTGGTGCATCGACGCCTTCAATGCCGACATGCCGTATGACCGGTTCCTTGCCGAGCAACTCGCCGGCGATGAATTGGCGGCCGACCCACCTGCCGACGAAACCGGGGCCGGGGCCCTTGTCGCCACCGGCTACCTCCGGCTCGGTCCCTTCGACAGCACGGCGCCGATTTTCCAGGAGGCTCAGCGGCACCGGGCCGAGCTCCTCGCCGAGATCGTCTCGACCACCGGCTCGGCCGTCCTCGGGCTCTCAATGAGCTGCTGCAACTGTCACGACCACAAATCCGACCCGGTCCTCCAATCAGACTTCTTCCGGATCCAGGCCTGCTTCCAGGGGACCGACGCCCGCGAGATGGCGATCGACCCGGCCCCAGTTGCCGCCGAGATCGCGGCCCACAATGAGCCGATTCAAGCGGAGATCGCCGCGGTCACGGCCCGCAACGAGATGGCGGCAAAGCGTCTGGAGTCGCTTTCCCCGCCTCCCGACGGAGGGACCGAGGGAGCGGAGGCCGCCGGCGAACGGGGCGAGGTGCAGGCGGAGATCGACCGTCTTGAGGCGCGGCGCACCGAGCTCGCCGCAACGCTCCGCAGCGCGACGATCGCCGAGGTCGTGGGCGAAGTGACGGAGATCCCTGCCACCCATCTGCTCTCCCAGGGGAGCCACCGCGAACCGCGCCAGGAGGTCGTACCCGGCGTCTTGGCTGCGTTCGATCCCGCGGCTCTTGCGCACAGCCAGCCGCCCGGGGGACGCACGAGCGGCCGGCGCCTGGCCCTGGCCCAGTGGCTGGCCTCCGCTGGCAATCCGCTCACGGCGCGGGTGATCGTCAACCGCGTCTGGCAACGGCTCTTCGGCCGGGGGATCGTCGCCACGCCGAACGATTTCGGATTTCGTGGGGCTCCCCCGACCCATCCCGAGCTCCTCGACTGGCTCGCCTGCGAGTTCCGCGACGGGGGATCGTCGCTGAAGTCGCTCCACCGCGCGATCCTCCTCACAGATGCCTATCAGCGGTCCTCCATCGCCGCCGTCCCGTCTCCCGCCCACCAGGCCGATCCCGACAACCGATGGCTGTGGCGGCAGCAGCCGCGCCGACTCGGGGCGGAGGCGATCCGGGATGCGCTTCTGGCGGTGGCGGGGCTGCTCCGCGGGGAGCGCGGGGGGCCGCCGCGCTGGCCGCCGGTGGCCGAGGAGATCCTTCACGCCAATCCCGCCATCATCGAGTTTGTGAAGGAGGGGGCCGACGGACGCCCGCAGGGGTGGTATGCCCAGCCGGTCGAGGAGACGTTCGTTCGCAGTGTCTACCTCGTCCGCAAGCGATCGCTCCCCCTCCCCTTCCTTCAGCCTTTCGATCTCCCCGACGGGGTCAATCCCTGCGGGCGGCGTGATGTGACAACCGTCGCCCCCCAGTCGCTCAATCTCCTCAATGACGACCTCGTCGTCCACGCGGCGGCGGGGCTGGCTGACCGCGTGGCGGCGGCCGCCGGCGCCGACATCGACGCCTGGCCGGCGGCGGTCGTCCGGCTCGCACTCGGTCGCCCCATCGAGCCGGAGGAGCGGACGGCCGCCGCTGAGCTCCTCGGCCGCCACATCGGGATCCATTCGTCGCCCCCGGACGGGGCAGCGGCAGACATCGGAGGGGATGAGGCAGCGGCCCGGCGGGCCCTCGTCGATCTCTGCCGGGCGGTGCTGAACGTCTCCGAGTTTCTCCACGTCGACTGAAGGAAACGCCCGGACGCATCCCATGGCCGCACGCCCCCGATCGCCGCTTCCCCCCCCTGCCCTGCCGTCGCGACGGGAGATACTTTGCCGCTCGGCCCTCGGGATCGGTGGCATCGCGGCGGCGCTCCTCGCGGCCGGTGAGCGGGCAACCGGGGAGCCGCCTGCGTTGCTGTCGATCGATCCCCTCCGGCCGCTCGCCCCCCGGCCACCGCACCGGGAGGGAAAGGCGAAGAACCTCATCGTCCTGTTCCAGTACGGCGGCCCGAGTCAGGTCGACCTCTTCGACCGCAAGCCGCTCCTCGAGACGCTCGCCGGGCAGCCGGTCCCTGACTCAATCAAGGGGATCTCCGATCAGGTTGGCGGCGTCATCAACCACTGCAAGGATTCGCTCCTCTGCCCGCCGTGGTCGTGGCGGCAGTACGGGGAGAGCGGGCTGTGGGTCTCCGACCGGATGCCGGCCACGGCGGAGCATGCCGACCGGTTGTGTGTGGTGCGGTCGATGCACAGCGACTCGTCGAACCACGCCCCTGCCACCTATCAGATGAACACCGGGTCGATCCTCGGCGGGAAGCCGAGTTTGGGAAGCTGGCTGACGTACGGCCTGGGGAGCGAGAACGCCAACCTCCCCGGCTACGTCATGCTCTTCGAGGTAGGGGGCCTTGGCGGCAGCGCGAACTGGTCGAATGCGTTCCTCCCGGCGGCGTATCAGGGGACACGCTTCCGCCACGATGGCCCGGCGCTTGCCAATCTCGAGCCTCCCCCCGGCTTCGCGCCAGTGCAGCGCTCGACGCTCGATCTCACCCAGTCGTTCAATCGCCGCCACCTCGCCGCCCGGCCCGGGCAGGCCGATCTCGAGGGGAGGATCGCGAACTATGAGCTCGCCTATCGGATGCAGGCCGAGGCCTCCGCCGTCGGCGACCTCTCCGACGAGACCGCGGAGACGCTCGCCCTCTACGGTGTCGACGATCCGCACCGCCCCACCGCCTCCTACGGACGGATGTGCCTCCTCGCGCGGCGGCTCGTCGAGCGCGGCGTGCGCGTTGTCCAGCTCTACAACGCCGTCGACAAATATGGCTGGGATGGCCATGACAAGAGCCACGATTACCACGAGCGCAACTCGCGCCAGACCGACGGGCCGACCGCGGCGCTCTTGGCCGATCTCTCCCGGCGCGGTCTCCTCGACGAAACCCTTGTGGTCTGGGGGGGCGAGTTCGGTCGGACCCCGATGGAGCAGGGCAACGGCGGCAGGAACCACAACCCCTACGGGTTCACCGTCTGGCTGGCCGGTGGCGGTGTGCAGGGAGGGAAGGTGATCGGCGCCACCGACGAGATCGGCCTCCGCGCCGTGGAAGACAGGCAGCACGTCCGCGATCTCCACGCCACGATCCTCGCCGCTTTCGGCCTCGACCACGAGCGGCTCGCGTTCCCCCACGACGGCCGTGACGAACGGCTGACGGGCATTCTCGGAGCCGCCCGGCCGATCGCCGGCGTGCTGGGGTGAGGATTGTGCCGGTTGCAGCGGAAAGATCACGGCCCAAAGGCGTGCCGCAATTCATTGGGCGCCGCGGTTTGACGAAGAGGAAACGGCTGAAAACAATCGTTTCCGGTCCTTGGCATGGGTGCGCACGTGTGCCGGGGAGGAATGTCTTTCCAATTCCCTGCCCCGGTGCCCCATGGCTGATTCCCCGCTGCTGACGATGACTTTGCCCGGTGGCGCCGTGTTCGAGACGCCGTGCGTCGAGAACACGCGGATCATCCATGACGAGATTTTCGTCGGGAAGGTGTACGAAGACTGCGGCATCGACTATTCCGACGGAGATACGATCCTCGACGTCGGTGCCAATCTCGGCTTGTTCGTGCTGTGGTTGAACACGCGGCTGACACGGGGGACCATCCATGCCTTCGAGCCCGTGCCAGCGATCTTCGCGGGGCTGGAGAGGAACGTCAACCGCCACAACCGTCTCAATGTCCACCTCCACAACGTGGGTGCATCCGCGCGCGACGAGCAGGTGGAGTTCACGTTCTATCCACTGACGTCGAGCAGTTCCTCGCGATATCCACTCGACTCCGCCGAGGCACACGCCGATTCACGCCGCTTCATCCTCCGTAAGCTCGCCGACGGGGGCGGGTGGCGTTCCCTTGCCGTGAGGCTCATGCCGGGCCCGGCGCGGCAAGCATGGGCGGAATCGATTCGTAGGCACTATCAGCGGCCGGAGAAGGTCACGTGTCACCTGATCCGACTGTCTGATGTCATCGATGCCCATCGACTGACGCGGATCGACCTGCTCAAAGTGGATGTCGAGGGGGCCGAGTTTGAGTGCCTCGAGGGGATCGAGGCCCGGCATTGGCCGCTCATCCGACAGGTCGTCATCGAGGTTCACGATGGGGAGGATGCGTGCACGAGGATGGAGCAGATCCTCGGTGGGCATGGATTCGCGACCGAGCGCCGCCATCCGTCGCCGGACGTCTTCCATCGGCACTATCTCGTCTATGCCCGTCGTCCACAGAACGCTGCTGCACGAGCGGGGCGGGAGTAACCGGATGTTCATCAGTGATTCACATCAGCCGACACGTCTCACGCCCCGGTATTATCTCGACCGGAACGTCACCGAACGGGAGGTCGAGCGGGGATTCATACCCGGCTGGCATCTGGTGGGGGTGAGCGGCGAGTTTCCCGTCGATGGCGACTTCCGTACCATCTCAATTCTCGGTCGTGACATCATCCTCTGGCGGCGCGGCGATCGATTCGTCTGCTTTCTCAATGTTTGTTCGCACCGCTTCTGTGCGTTGACCGCAGCCGTGAAAGGCAGGTTTCGCGAGCGGCTTCGATGCCAGTATCACGGCTGGGAATATGACGAGAGCGGGCAGACGCGAAAGATCCCTGACGCGCCGGCCTTCAAGCCCCTCGAACAGGGACGCCTCGGACTTGTTGAATTCCCGGTCGCGACCGTCGGAGATCTGGTGTTTGTCAGCTTCCATCCTGCTCCGGAAACAATCGAATCGTTTCTGGGCGATGCTCATTCGATCTGCGCCGAGCGGTGCGGGGGTGATTGGGAGCACGTCTGGTCGTGGGAGCCGACGTGCGATGGCAATTGGAAGCTTGCCATGGAGATCACCCTTGAGGGCTACCACACGCTGGCGGCGCACGAAGGAACGCTCGGGCGTTTCCCGTTGCCACGGGAGGAGGCGATGACGCATCTTTTCCAGGACGAATCCCACACGGGGTTGAGGGTCGGCTTTTCGGACGGCGATCATCCGGAGATCTCCCGAACGTCCCGCCTGATCCGCCGGCTCGGTCGGACTCCCGAATACGTCTACCATCACCAGCATGCATTCCCGCATTTCGGCGTGATCGCATCCGATGCCTATGCCATCGCCCAGGCGATCTATCCGGTTGGCCCCGACCGGCACGTCAATCTCTACCGGATGTTCGTCTACCGCGGGCGTCGTCAATCATGGCGAGGTCGGATGCTCTATCCGTGGCATGCCGCGGGGCTGCGCGGGTTTTGGGAGAAGGTGTTCGCGGAGGACCGGGCCGTGACCAGCGAACATCACCGCGGGATGTCGTCTTCGGTCCTGCCCGACGGCGGTCTGATGTCGCGACGTGAGGAACGCATCATCCATTTCCAAGCTTACGTGCTCGGCATTTCATCGGACGCTGTCGAACCGGCCGGGAGCAAGCCGAGGGTTTGAAGCCCGTCGCCCGACGGTTGCGGGATCAGCGCACAAACGATCCAGGGCCGACCTCAGAGACAAACTCCTGCGCGCAGGGGATGGTCTGGCTCTCCCCCGCGTACGGCACAAGCGTGCCGTCGGCAGCCATTCCATGCATCGACATCGGCGGGCACGGTCCCTCGGAGATCGCGCCGGCGTGGGCCACGGTGTCGCTGATCAGGACCGCGCCGGGAGGGAGTGAGGTCACGCTGCCGGGCATCATGGGCGCGCCGGCCGGCAAGCTTCCCGGTGGCAGCGCCCCGGCGGGGATCGTTCCCGCCACGACGGCGCCGGGCGGGAGTGTGGCCACTGCGGCCGGCATGACGGGCTGTCCGGCGGCAGGATTGACCGCCGGCGCCGCATAGCCGGCCGGTTGCGTGTAAACCGGCGGGGCGTTTGGATAGGCGTAGGCGTACTGGTCCTTCGTGTGAGCGCAGCCCGCCACGATCATCGCGGCGGGAACGAGCAGCAGCGGGAGCGTCGGACGGCGCATGGCGCGGGCTCCGGATGGTGACAGCCGCAAGACGGTAGGAGCCGCGGGCGCCGGCGGTCAAGACCGATCCCCCCACGGGGGTCCGGGGTGACGGGCTAGGCCGCGGGCGGCGGGACAGGCCGGGGCTGCGGGCACGGACTGGCCGTCAGGCCCCCTCGATCAGGGCAATGCTGGCGGTGAATCCGTGGAGGAAATTGCGCTTTCCGATCGGTCCGATCTCCCCCTGGGCGAAGAATCCGGCGGTCGGGACCGGCCCGAGCGCGTCCTGGAGGCAACGGGCGTCGTGATGGGCCGCAGGGAAAAGCCGCGTGCCACGGCCGTTGCAGGTGAACACGAGCGCTCCCGCAGGGGGCGTCTCACTCGGCCCGAGCGTGAGAAGGTGGAGGAGATCCTCGTGGGCGGTGTCGGCGTCGCGGACATGGAATTGCACCGTCTGGCCGGTCCGGACGAGGTCGCCGACGGCAATCATGCCCGATTCCGGATCGGCGCCGACGACATTCCGGACGAGGAAGTCGCCCCGCTGGAAACGATCCTGATACTCGCTCGCGACGCGACCGACGTGGAGCGAGGAGCGGACGAGCTGGCGGTCGGCCTCGCTCAATTCGCCATACACGTCGCGAAGCCGTTCGAGGGCGGGCCGCCCCCCCAGCTCGACGATCACGTTTTCCTCGGCGCGCGTGATCACCATCGGCCGCCCGATTGGACGGCAGCCCTGGGAGACGACCGGCCGGAGCCGGGCGCTGCCGCCGACGACCACCCCGACGGCCCCGCAATCGGAGAGATGGCGCCCCGCGACGAGCGTGTTGCTGCCGGGCACCCGGCCGCCGCTGGCCATGCCACCGATGATCGGCACGCCGGGATGATCCTGCTCCATCCGCGCGATGAAGCTGTCGACCGGGAACGAAAACGGATCGGCCAGAAGGAGCATTCCGGCTCCCTCCGGCCACCCTCCTTCGAGCTCCGCCGGCCAGCCGATGAAACGTCCGCCGTCGGGGTTGCCGACATACTCCAGGGCAAAGATCTCCACGACCGCCCCGGGCAGCCGCGCCAGCCAGACGGCCACCGCCGGCCCCGACTCATGTTCGGTGTCGCCGGCCAAGACTCCTTCGGCCGTCGTCGCGATCACTCCATCGATGCCGAGGGTGTCGGCCAGGCTGTCGAGGGCCGGCCTGATCGCCTCCCCGTACGCCGCCGAGACAAACACCACCGCGAGCGTCGCGCCCGCTTCGCTTCCCGCGCCCGTCAGCCCAGCCTGGGCCCGCGTGACGGCCTCGAGGAGCGCTGTTTCGAGCTCGGGATGCGTTGAGGAACTGGCCGCGCAGCGGGCTTGCGGCATGGCGGATGGGGGGAGGTTCTGATCGGGCATCGGTCGCACATCCACTTCAGGTAACGATCTCGGCAAAGGTCGTCACCACCGGGTGGTCGAAGACGCTCGAGGCGGGGGGATTTCCGGGGCGGTCGGCGAGGGCTGTCTGCAGGCCGGCCTGGCGGGCGGCATCGAGCTCCTGACCGACGTCGCTGACAAACAGGATCTGCCGCGGCGGGAGCCCCATGTCGGCTGCGATCGCCGCATAGCTGGAGGCCTCGCGCTTCGGCCCGATGGCCGTGTCGTAATGGCCGCGGAAGTGGCCGGTGAGGTCGCCGTGGGCCGTGTGGCCGAAGAAGAGCTTCTGCGCCTCGACCGATCCCGACGAGTAGATCCTCACGTCGAGCCCCGATCCGCTCCACAGTTCGAGGGCCGGCGGCACGTCGTCGAAGACATCGGCCACGAGGCTCCGATCCTCGAAGCCGCGCCGCCAGATCTGCCCCTGAAGATTTTTCAGCGGGCCAAACTTCGCGTCGCGACGGATCAATTCGACGACCGCGGCGGTGCTGCGGGGAACGAACGACGATGGATCGTCGCCGCCCGTCCAGGGATCGCCGGCCTCGGCCAGGATCGCCAGGGAGAGGGGGCGGATCGCGTCGTCGTCGCGGTGGGCGGCGAGGAAGTCACCGGCCCGGTCACGCGCGTAGGTGAACAGGACGTCGACCACGAACGAGATCGATGAGGTCGTCCCCTCGACATCGAGGACGATCCCGCGGCCGTCGAACAGGATCACGTCGCGCCCCCTCGACTGCCGGAAACCCATGCCGGTCCGAGGCAGAGCGGTTCATATTTCTCGTGAACGCCCGCTTCGACGTAATGCGGAGTCCAGCCGCTCATGTCCTGGAAGAGTCGGATCGCCCGGATGCGCCGGTCGTCGCAGAGATCGAACCAATGGCGCGTGTCGACCGGCACACTGATCAGGTCGCCCGCCCCGACCTCGATCGCGAACACCGTGTCGCTGCCGTCGGCTGCGGGGGCATGGACGTGGAACACGCCGCGGCCCTGCAGAATGAAGCGGACCTCGTCCTCGGAGTGCGTGTGTTCCTTGGAGAACTTCGCGAGCATCGTGTCGAGGTTCGGCGTCTCCGGCCGGACGTCGATGACGTCGGCCGTCACGAATCCCCCCTTCTGTTTGAGGACCTCGATCTCCGGCGCGTACGCGGCGAGAATCGCCTCGGCCGGTGCCGCGGGATCGACCCGGTCCTCGAGGGGCCAGATCTCGTGGTCGATGCCGAATCCGGCGAGGAACGTCTTCACGTCGTCCAAGCCGGTGATGCGCCGGGCGGTGGCGGGAACGGTGACGATGGCCATGAATAGAAACTCCGGGATCGCTGCGGGGAACTCGGGCCGGTGGAGGGGGCGGGGGAGGAGCCGGCGAGGCCGCTCCCGGATCACCCCCGGGGTCATTGCTGTTGCCGTTGGGAGGTCTGCTGCGCACGGTCGATCGACAAAGCGGGGCGGACTGGGGCCCCCTGGCCCGTTGCCCCTTGGCCCGACTGCGGCTGGTCGGTCAGCGCCGTCGCGACCGCGCCGGCAGGGAAGGAGCGGGTGCGGGCGACGACCTCGAAGAGGAACTCGTGGATCTCAATCTGGCGCCGGGCCTCGGCGAGGTCGCGGCCCCACGTGTAGAGGCCGTGGCCGGAGAGGAGGAATCCGTGAAACGGCGGACGTTTCGGATCGCTCCAGTCGGCGGCGAGGAACCGGGCCCGGATCCGCGCGGCGAGCTCGGGCATCGCCTGGGCATTGGCGAAAATCGGCACCTCTTCGCAGGTGTCGTGGGTGACGATGCCATCGAGGCCCTTGAGCATCTCGTAGCCCTCGATCCGCACGGCGCCGCGCGCACAATCGGCGCGGGAGAGGATCGTCGACCAGACCGAGTGGGTGTGGAGCACGGCGCCGACAGAGGGGACCAGTTGGGCGACGAGGCAGTGGAGGAGGGTCTCGGCGGAGGACTTCCTCCCCGAGCCGTCGCACGGTACTCCAGCGGCATCGACGCGGACAAAGTCGTCGCGTTCGAGGATCGACTTGTCTTTGCCGCTGACGGTGATCGTCAGTTCGAGCGGGGCACGGCTGGCGACGACGCTGTAGTTGCTGCTCGTCCCCAGCGACCATCCGCGTCCGTGGAACTCCCGGCCGACGGCGCGGAGCTGGTCGATCGTGTCGAGCGCAGGATCGAACGGCGGAGGGGGGTTTGTCGGTTCGGCCATCCATTGTCTCCCGGGGGGCTCAAGCACTTTAGGTGACGCGCCGGGCCGTGACAATTCGCCCCCCTTCCCCGGCTGCACCGGGGTCGGGCCGTCGGGTTACGGGGCCGGCGGCGCGCCGGCGGAGACGTGGAGCCCGTCGATCCGGATCTCGAGGGGGGGCGCTCCCCAGCTGTCGAAGCCGAGCCCGAGCGCCGACACCTCGGCGATCATCTCACCCGACCGCACCCAGCCCTCCCCGCCGGCGAGCGGCGCCTCGATCCGCAGCCAGCCCTCGCGCGACTCGGTCGTGGCCGGCGCGGCGAGGAGGTCCTTCTCCGGCCGGAGCGTCATCGATCGGCCCGCCCCGTCGGTGAGCGTGACGAGGGGATTGCCGTCCTGCCAGGCCGGGACATTCGGGTTGCGGGCGGCGATCCATGCCACGACCCGCCCTCCGGCGCCGAGCGGGCGGGGTGCCCCGGGAAGATCATGGCGGAGCGTCACCCGCCCGCCGCCGTATGGGTCGACCCGTGCGTGGAGCGATGCCGTGCCGACAAGATGGACGTCACGGTCGATGGCAAAGCGGACCTGCGAGGCAGGGTCTTCGGCGGACCACCCCGCCGGTTCTCCGGTGTCGGAAGGCCACTCGGTGCCGATCTCGGGCGCGTCATCGACGACATACAGATCCCGCCAGGCGAGGTCCGACCGCCCCGCTGCGGTCACCGTCAGGGCGACGCGGTGGAAGCCCGGCGCCGGGAACGAAGTCTCGAGGGTCTCGGCCCCGGGGAACGGCTCTCCATCGACCTGCCAGCGGAAGGAGAGGGGCGCGTCGGCCGCAGCCCGGCTCGCCCCGGCATCGAATCGGGCGGTCTGGCCGGCCCGGAGGCTCGTCGGGCCGGCGAGGACCGCCTCGGGCACCGCGCTGCCGGTGCCCGCGATTCGCTCGTGGACCCGCAGACCATGGACGTCGCCGGCGTCATGGAGATCAGCGACGGTGTTGCCTGCGAAGCGATTGTTGGCCAGGTCGAGCATGTCGGCGTGGTGGAGATAGATCCCCCAGCGGTTCCCCTCGAGGACGTTCTCCTCGACGATCCAATGGAAGGCCTTCCAGGCCGGCCCCTCCTTGGTGAGATCGCCAATGGCGGCGATGCCGGCGCCGTGATTGTCGCGGCAGACGTTTCCCCGCAGGATCGTGTGGCTCGACGGCCCAAACATGAACACGATGCCGGCATGGGAGCCAGCGGGGAGATGGGGGGAGTTGTGCGGCCCGTCGGGGCGGCCGTTGCCACAGGCCTCGTTCTCGAGAAGCTCGTTCTGGTCGGAGGCGCCGAGCCAGAAGCCGTAGCTGCCGCCGTTGGCCTTGTTGCGGATCCACCGGTTCCGCGGCGCCCAAGCCTCGATGCAGTTGTTGTTGGCGTGGGAGCAGTCGTTCCCCTCGAAGACGTTGCCGGTGCTCACCCAGCCGTTCAGAACGCGGATGAAGATGCCGTCCCCGCCATAGGTGCAGTCGTTGCCAGTGAAGCGGTTGTCGTTCGAGCCGCTCTCAATCAAGCAGCCGGTCGAATCACGGGCATGGACCTCGCCGGGATCGATGCGGATCCCGTGGGAGAGCCTGTTGGCAGAAATCGTATTGCGACAGGAGTTCCACAGGGAGAGGCAGGTGTTGGACGCATGGGAGAGGTCGTTGTCGATCAGCTCGTTGTCGTCCGAACCGAAGAGGACACAGCCATCCCAGACCCGATTGGCCCGGTTGCCGACGAGCCGGCTGCGGGTCACGCGCTCAAGGAGGATCCCGCCGCGCCGTCCGTTGTCCCCCCACCCGAAGCGCGGGTCGTGGAAATTGTCGGAGAAGTCGCACCCCTCCACCCGCCAGCCTTCGCCATCACTGACATGGAGCCCACGCTCGAAGCCGCGGGCGCGGAGGTTCTTCACCGTCACCCCCGACACCCCCTCGGCCCGGACTGCCGTGCCGGTGAACGTCTTCGGATCGCCCGCGTCCGCCCCGAGGAGGAGCGCCCCCCGGCCGTCGATGGTGATGCCCGACGCCTTCACCACGATCGCGCCATAGATCGTGCCGGGATCGAGGACGGTGTCGGCGGAGATTTCGAGGATCGGCCGATCGGCGGCGGGGAGTGCCGGCAAGGGGCCGAGGAACAGGAACGCCGCGGCGACCATCCCGGAAAGGCTTTTTACGGTCGGCATCCGCGGCCTCGGAGTTTTTTAGAGGTAGGGGGAGAAGAGCCGGGCGATGCCGTCGCGCAGTCGGACCGGCAGGCTCCGACCGTCGACGTCTTCGAGGGTGATCCGCCGCGATCGCGCCACGGTCTCGGCGACATGCCGGCCGAGCCGGGCACAGAGGTCGCGGTCGTAGGTCTCGACGTTGAACTCGAAGTTGAGCCGCAGGCTGCGCTCGTCCCAGTTGCCGCTGCCGAACATCGCCCAGGCGTCGTCGACGACGAACAGTTTGGTGTGGTTGAACGGCGGCGGCGAGAGCCAGACGTTGCAGCCCCGCCCCAACACCTGCCAGAGCATCGCGGTCATCGCCCAGGCGACGGGGGAGAGATTGTTTTCGGCTGGGATGACGATGTCGACTTCGACGCCGCGCATCGCCGCGACGTCGAGGGCCTGGCAGATGGCGTCGTCGGGGAGGAAATAGGGGCTCATGATCCGCACCGAGGTCTGGGCCGCCGCCAGCGCCGCCATGATCACGAGGCGGATCCGGCCGACATCCGGATCGTCGGGGCCGAAGCGGATCCCGCGCGCCAGTCCCACACCGGCGGCGCTGGCCCGGGGGCGCCAGGGATCCTCGGCCCCAGCACCACCGGCGAGCGATTCGTCCGTGGCAAACTGCCAATCTTCGGCGAACACCTCGAGGAGCTGGGCGACGACCGGCCCGCGGAGCTGGAAATGCATGTCGCGGACCGGGTTCCGCGGGGCATGGGCGAGCCAGCAGCCGTCGCGGATGTTGAGCCCGCCGGTGAAGCCGATCTCGCCGTCGATGACGAGGAGCTTGCGGTGGTTGCGGAGATTCGCGTACGGGAAGAAGTAGGGAACGCCGGAGGGGAGAAAGGTTGCCACCGGCACGCCGGCCTTCGCGAGTGCGGAGGTGATCGGCGGATGGGAGTAGGTCGAGCCGATCCCGTCGACGAGGACCCGGACGGCGACCCCGCGGCGCACGGCTGCGGCGAGGCAGTCGACGAACATCCGCCCGGTGCGATCGTTGTCGAAGATGTAGGAGGCCAAACCGATGCTGCGCCGGGCGCTTTCAATCGTCGCGAGCATGGCGGGGAAGGCGGCATCGCCGCCATCGAGCGGCTCGATGGCATTCCCCTCGGTGAGCGGTCGCTCGGTGACCCGTTCGACGAGCACGGCGAGCGACCGCAGTGGCGACCCCGGCGGCCCGATCGCCGCGGTGAGGCGTTCGTCGCCGGCCGTGGCGTCGTCGACCTCGTGCTCGATGCGTACCGTCCCGGCCCGCAGCCGGCTGGCGCGCGACCGGATCCGGTTGACGCCCAGGAGTGTGTAGGCGATCGCCCCGAACACCGGCGAAAACCAGATCAGCCCGACCCACCCGATCGTCGAACGCGTGTCGCGCTTCGTGAGGATGGCGTGGGTCGAAAGGACGAGGTCGATGACCAGGATCGCGGCGGTGAGGAGGTGGGGCCAGAGGTGGATCCACCAGACCAAGAGCTGTTGGAGGAGATGTTCCATGCGGCGGTCAGACGCGGGGGGATGTCAGGAATCGGGATCGGCCACGCGGCGGATCCCCTTCATCGCGGTGGCGTCTGGCTCGAGGGTCTTGTAGTACGTGTCGAGCGGGTAGCACCCGCTGCGGAGCCCACGGCGGGGCGCCGTCGTGCAGTCGCTGAAGGTCCGGCAGATCTTCCGCGGGCGCACCGGGCGCCCGGCGAGGGTGTCGGCGGGGAGCTGCGGATAGGAGAGCACCATTCGCCCGAGCCCGACCCCGTCGATCCAACCTTGGCGGACGACGGCCTGGGCCACCTGCGGGAGCCACTCCTGGAGATAGCTGTAGGCCGACCCGATCATCACCGCGGCGGGGACCGCCCCCTTCGCCTCCCGGGCGGCATCGATCTGCCGCCACACGCCGACCAGCGGATCTTCAGGAGGCGCGTAGCCGTCGCTGGGGGGATACGCCGCCGGTCGGGAGACGTGCGGCGCGGCGTACGGGCAGCCGGCGGTGAGGTTGAACGCCGCCACCCCCATCCCGTGGAGCCGCGCGAGGAGACGGATCGGCTCGTCGAGATCGAGCTTCGTCGGATCGTTGCTGTCGACACCGAAGCCGCAGTCGTACGGTGTGCCGGCGTCGCGAGGCCACGGCACCCCGCGGCCGTCGAGGGCGTGCCAGGGAATGGTGTCAAAGAGCGAGAGCCGAACGCCGACAAGGAGGTCCGGACAGGCCTCGCGAACCCGGCCAACGAGGTCGGTGAGGAGCCGCGTCCGGCCGTCGAAATCTCCCCCGTACCGCCCCTCGCGGCGCCGCGCGGCGAGGAACTCGTGAACGAGGTAGCCATGGCAGGCCTTGAGGTCGACCATGTCGAAGCCGGCGGCAGCGGCGAGCCGGGCGGCCGCGACGTAGGCCTCGACGAGCGTCTCGACTTCGGCGTCGGAGAGGACGCAGCCCGGATCGGGCGGCGTGCCGTGGCGGGCGTCGAGGAGTGGATGGTGGAACGCGATCCGCGGTTGCCGCGCCCCGGCGGAGGGTTGGCAGAACCGGCCGGAGTGGGTGAGTTGGAGGGCGACGACGAGATCGTCATCGGTACCGTGGGCCTCCCGGTGAGCGGAGCGGACGGTGTCGAGGAGCAAGCGGAGGCCGTCGCGCCCCAGGGCGGGGGCGACGAGTTGGCGCGGGTTGGCCCGCCCGGCGGCGACGACCGCCACCGCCTCCCCTCCCCACACGAGCTTCGCCCCGCTGATCCCGAAGTGGCGCCACCGTCGCAGGAGTGGGTCGGTGGGGAGCCCGTCGGGGGTGGCGTCCCAGCCCTCCATCGGGTGGATGGCCCAGCGGTTGCCCACCACCCGGTTGCCGATCGCCATCGGCCGCGCCAGCGGAGAGCCCTCGGCGGCCGAGAGGATCGCCTCGTCGACCGGCAGGGGGGCGTCGAGCGACGCCCCATGAGCCTGGAACGCGGCGACAGATCGGAAGCGGGCGGGGCGCGGGAACATGGGAACGGAGACCTCCCTCGGGCGGAGAGGGAATCGATGGGTGAACGCCCACGATACGCCCCCGGCACAAGAACTCCCAGCCCCGCCACGTCCTCGGCCGCTGGAGCCGATGGCCGACTCCCGCCGGCTTGTTCGGAGTGGAGGGGGGTGGTAGTTTTCGTCGTCCTGTCGTCGGCCGTGGCGTCACCGAGCTCCCCGGGGTTTTCCGTTGAAACGCGCGCTCGTCACCGGAATCACCGGCCAAGACGGCTCCTACCTGGCGGAGCTCCTCATCGGCCGCGGATACGAGGTCCACGGGATTGTGCGCCGGTCGAGCACGGTCGGTGCCCAGCGCATCGAGCATCTCCGCCGCGAGTCCCTCGGCCCCACTCCCCGGCTGGTCCTCCACGATGGCGACATGGCCGACGGGAGCGGGCTGGCACGGATCGTCCGTGAGGTCCGGCCGGCGGAGGTCTACAACCTTGCCGCGCAGAGCCATGTCGGCGTGAGTTTCGACCAGCCCACCTACACCGCCGATGTCACGGCCGTGGGAGCGCTGCGGCTCCTCGAGGCGATCCGCGATCAGCAGGAGGCGACCGGCGAGCAGATCCGCTTCTACCAGGCTTCGAGCTCCGAGCTCTATGGTCGGGTCGCGGCGACCCCCCAGGACGAGTCGACCCCGTTCCATCCCCGTTCGCCCTACGGGGTGGCAAAGCTTTACGCCCACTGGATCACGATCAACTACCGGGAGAGCTACGGCCTGTTCAGCTGCTGCGGGATCCTCTTCAACCACGAGAGCCCGCGGCGCGGCGAGTCGTTCGTGACGCGGAAGATCACCCGGGCGGCAACGCGGATCAAGGTCGGCCTCCAGGAGAAGCTCCGGTTGGGGAATCTCGACGCCCGCCGCGACTGGGGATTCGCGGGCGACTACGTCGAAGCGATGTGGCTCATGCTCCAGCAGCCGACCCCCTCCGAGTATGTGATCGCCACCGACGAGACCCACTCGGTGCGCGAGTTTTGCGAGATGGCATTTGCCCGTCTTGGCCTCGACTACCGCGACCATGTCGAGATCGACCCGCGTTACTTCCGCCCGGCGGAGGTCGATCTCCTCCGCGGTTCGGCGGCGAAGGCGCGGCGCGAGCTCGGCTGGAGCCCCAGCGTGAATTTTGCGACCCTCGTCGGAATGATGGTCGACGAGGACCTGCAGATCGCCGAAGCGGAACGGGATCACCCGCCGCGGACATCGATGTGAGGATGGCGGCATGGCAGGCTCCGATCCGCTGGGTGTGACCGCCATCCCGACTCCCGGCACGCGTGCCTTGCGCCGCTCGATTCGGGGAATCTCGGCCGTGCTCCTCCCCGTCGACGCCACCGGCGCCATCGACTGGGAGGGGTTCGCCGCGCATGTCGACCGCACGGTGGCGGCCGGGATCGTGCCGGCGGTGAACATGGACACCGGTCATGTCCACCGCCTCGACGGCGACGCGCGGCGGCGCGTTCTTGCGGTGGCCCGGGAGGTGATCGGCCCGGCCGTTCCGGGAGACCTCGTCGCCGGCGCCTGCGTCGTTGATGGCGGGGGTGAGCCGTTCGACGAGCGCGGCTATCTGGTGGAGTGCGAGCCGATCCTCGCGGCGGGGGCCATGCCCGTCCTTTTCCCCTCCCACGGGCTCAACGCCGGCAGCGATGGGGAGACGGTGGCGCGGATCGGCACGCTCGCCCGCCGCCTTCCCGCGTTCATCGGCTTCGAGCTCTCGACGGCGTTCCATCCCGCCGGCCGGATCCTCGCGCTCACCGCGTACCGCGATCTTCTCCACATCCCCAACTGCGTCGGGGCAAAGCACTCGTCGTTGTCGCGGCGGCTGGAGTGGGAGCGGCTCGTTGTCCGCGATCGGGAGCGCCCCGCGTTCCATGTCTACACCGGCAACGACCTCGCCATCGACATGGTCCGTTCGGGGAGCGATTGGCTCCTCGGCCTATCGACGGCCGCTCCGGCAGCCTTCGCCAGGCGCGATGCCTGGCTGCTTGCCGGCGATCTCCGTGCCTACGAGCTCGACGACGCCCTCCAAGCCCTCGGCAGCTTCACCTTCCGGACGCCGGTGCCGGCCTACAAGCACTCGATGGCCCAAGTTTTGCGGCTGCGGGGCTGGATCGGCTGCGACGCCCCCTTCCCTGGCAGCCCGCGCCGCCCCGACAGCGATCGGGAGATCCTGGCGACGATCCTCGCGCGGATCGACGAAGCGCTCGGGGCGTGACGCCGATCGGTCGATCGGGGGCGGGCCTCCGACGGGATCATTGCGCGATTCGGTCATCCGATTGCGCTTTCCGTACAGCCAACGGTGTCAATCACGACAG
>JBAWVV010000013.1:0-24381 GCA_037147115.1 Planctomycetia bacterium
TCCCAGCCCAGTCCTGCCCCTGCCCCGGAGCCCCCCTCCGTGAATGAGCTCACTCCGTCGGTGATCATCCTCGGGATCGGCATCGTCGCCGTCCTCGCCGGCCTGGTCATGCTCCTCCTGGTCGCCAACTACGGCCAGCTGTGGTTCCAGGCCTACTGGTCGAAGTCGCCGGTGACGTTCCTCGAGCTCCTCGGGATGAGCCTGCGGAAGGTGAACGCCCGGACGATCGTCCAAGCGAAGATCATGTCTACCCAGGCAGGGCTCGGCCGGGAGATCTCCGTCCGCAAGCTCGAAGCCCACTACCTCGCCGGCGGCGACGTGCCGCGCGTCACTCGGGCGCTGATCGCCGCGCAGCGGGCCGACATCGATCTCGACTTTGACCGGGCCTGCGCCATCGATCTGGCCGGCCGCGACGTCCTCGACGCCGTCCAGACGAGCGTCAATCCGAAGGTCATCGACTGCCCCGACAAGATCAGCGGCAAGTCGACGCTCTCGGCCGTTGCCAAAAACGGCGTCGAGCTGAAGATCCGGGCCCGCGTCACCGTCCGCACGAACATCTCGCAGCTCATCGGCGGGGCCACCGAGGAGACGATCATCGCGCGGGTCGGTGAGGGGATCATCACGTCGATCGGCTCGGCCGAGAGCCACTTCGATGTCATGGAGCACCCCGACACGATCTCCAAGGCGGTCCTCCATCGCGGCCTCGACGCCCAGACGGCCTTCCAAATCGTGTCGATCGACATCGCCGACATCGAGGTCGGTGAGAACATCGGCGCCCGCCTCCAGGCCGATCAGGCCGAGGCCGACACCCGCGTCGCCCGCGCCAAGGCGGAGGAGCGGCGCAGCATCGCCATCGCCCGCGAACAGGAGATGAAGGCCTCCACCGCCGAGAACCGGGCCCGGGTGCTCCAGTCGGAGGCCCTCGTCCCGAAGGCGATGGGGGAGGCCTTCCGGGCCGGCAGGCTCGAATCGATCGGACCGCGGAGCGGCGTTCCCGCGCCGGCCTGACCCAGCCCCGCGAGCATCTTCCGGCCCTCCTCCCGCTCGCCGTCCAAGCCACGCCGCCCCCCTAAGTTTCCTCGGCTCCTGCCCCCGCGGGTCAGGCGCCCGACCCTGCCGGCGATGCCGCCAGGACCAATGGGGGGATTCATTGAAACTTTGCCGCCGCGCCGGCCGATAGTTTCTCCGTGGACGCTTGTGTGCGCCGGTTCGCCGGCTGCCTCCTCCGGTGGAACCGGTGTGCGTCCACTTCGAGCCACTCCGAACCCAAGCAAGGAAGCTTCGTCATGGCCATGCGGAAACTGCGGGTCTACACCGGACCTGACCACGAATCGACGAGCCGGTCGGTGGTTCACGAGGCCTCACGGGCCGATACGGTGCGGGTGACGCTCGGCGATGTCCTCCCGCTTTTGGCCGACGCTGTGGCGAGCGACCGGACGTGGCTCTCCGACTTCGCCGACGACGACCTGACGATCTCCTCCGACCTGTTCGATGTCCTCCAGGCTTACCGGCACTTCCGTCGACCGAGCGCCTGATCGGGTCTCCCCGCCCCAACGCCACCGAGCCCGGTGGTAGACTCGCAGCCTGTTTTCGCGGGGGGGCGAACTGCATTCGGGGCGTCGAGCGCCCCGTCCTCCCGTTGCCCGCGCACCTGAGAGGAAAGATCCATGCAGGTCTCCCGCCGCGATTTCGTCGAAACAGCCTTTGCGATGGCCGCCGCGGCAGTCGCCGCCGCCCCGCAGGCTGTCCGTGCCGCAGAGCCGGCCTCTCCTTCGGCCGGGCCCAACGACCGTCTCCGGGTCGCCGTCATCGGTGCCAACGGCCGGGGCGGCGAGCACATCGGGCAGTGGGCCGGCATGTCGGATGCCGAGCTCGCGGTGATCTGCGATTGTGATCCCGGCGTCGCCGGCCGCTACGAGGAGAAGTTCAAGGACGCCCCCCGCAAGCCGGAGTACGTCCAGGACATCCGCCGCGTCCTCGATCGCAACGACATCGACATCGTCTCGATCGCCACGCCCAACCACTGGCATGCCCTGATGAGCATCTGGGCGATGCAGGCCGGTAAGGACGTCTACGTCGAGAAGCCTTGCAGTCACACCGTCGAGGAAGGACGCGTGATGACGCAGTGGGCCCGCAAGCTCGGGCGCATGTGCCAGATGGGCGCGCAGAGCCGCGGCATGACCGGGATGCGCGACACGATCGACTTCGTGAAGAGCGGAAAGATCGGCCCGGTGAAGGTGGCCCACGCGCTGTGCTACAAGCGGCGGCCGAGCATCGGGCTGGTCGACACGCCGGCGCCGGTCCCCCCTGGGCTCGACTTTGATCTCTGGGCCGGGCCCTCCCCCGACATCGTTCCCCACCGCCAACGCCTCCACTACGACTGGCACTGGAACCGCCTCACCGGCAATGGCGATCTCGGTAACCAAAATCCCCACGAGCTCGACAAGGCCCGCTGGGGCCTCGGCAAGCAAGAGTTTCCCAAGCGCGTTGTCAGCCTCGCTGGCCGGCTCGGCTACGTCGACAACGGCGATGTCGCCAACAGCCAGGTGACGCTCTTCCAGTGGGACGACGCGCTGCTGATCTCGGATGTCCGCGGGCTGGAGATGAAGACTCCGGTGACCCACGGCACGGCGGCCGGGCCGCTCGGCGTCGGCAACATCTGGTGGGGCACCGACGGCTACGTCGTGTCGACGAATTACCAGTCTGGCGCTGCCTTCGACTACGCCGGAGCGCCGCTGGGCACCTGGTCGGGTGGCTCGAGCCGCGAACACTTCGCCAACCTCGTCAAGGCGATCCGCAGCCGGAAGCACGAGGATCTCTACCTCGACGTTGAGGACGGCCACCTCTCCAGCGCCCTGGCCCATCTCGGCAACGTGTCGTGGCAGCTCGGCGAGAAGGTGGCTTTCGGGGCTAGGCCGACGCTCGCTGCCAACGACCATCGCGTCATCCTGACGCTCGACAGCTTCGAGGATCATCTCCGCGACAATGCCGTCGACCTCGCCGTCACGCCACTCCATCTCGGCCGCGAACTCTCGATCGACCCGAAGACGGAAAAATCGTCCGACGAGGCCGCCAACCGGCTGTTCACAAAGGACTACCGCAAAGGCTACGAGCTCCCACGGGTGTGAGCGGGTGCGCTGAGGCATCAGCCCCGCCGAGGAGCTTCCGGGCAATGCAGGCCCGCGTCTCGGGGCTGGCATGGTGCTCGAAGAGCAGCTTCTGGGACGCCCCTTGAAGCTCGAGCCTCCGGGCACGGGAGCCGAGGAGCGCGCAGACGGCCTCCGCGAAAGTGGCAGGGGTGTCGGCGATCAGGGCGGCGCCGTGTTCGGCAGGCGTGCCCCGGCTCGCCAGTGACGTGCAGACGACCGGGAGGCCATGCCACATCATGTCGAGTACCTTCACCTTCACCCCGGTACCGAGGCGGATCGGCGCGATTCCCAGCGCCGCACCGCCGAGAGCACGAGCGAACTCACTTTGGGGGACGCGCCCCATCCAGTCGACATTTGGGCTGCGAAGGCCCCCGTGATTCCCCCCGCCGAACACCTGCACGCGGGCAGCCGGATAGCGCTTCAGCACCGCGGGGAAGACCTCGGCAAAAAACCAGGCCAAGCCGTGGCGATTCGGGGGGTAATCGACCGAACCGAGGAAGGCGATCGATTCGCCCTCGAGCGCGGGGAGCTCCGCAGGCAGATCGGGAAGCGGGACGTCGAGACTCTGAATTCGCTCGATCCCGCGCGCCTCGTAGGCCTGCCGGTCGAACGACGTCAGCGTGAGCACGGAATCGAATCGCGGACCGACCCGCTCCACGTAGGCCCGCATCTGGGCGGCGCGGTGGTAGAGCCACCCCCGCCGGGGGAGCGAGGGCTCCCGAATGGCATCGAGATAGATGGAGAGATGATCGGCGTCGTGGAGGATGAGGCTCGTCTGCGACTCAAGCCCCTCGAGGAGTGGAGCGACGGTGTAATACTCGGCGATAATCCGCCGGTAACGCCGCTCGGCGAGGACACGCTTGAGCAGGGCTCGGGCCAGGTGGCCCGATTCGTAGAACACCGACCGCGGGGTCGAGGTGAGCTCGCTGCACAGCGAGTAGCCGAGCCGGTACCCGATCCGCCGCGTGAGTCCGCCGGCGTTGTCGGTATCGGCGACGAACACGTTCCGGAACGGACAGGATCGTTCGGCGGCCTGCGCCTCCTCCCGGCACGTCATCCGCAGGCAGAGGAGGTCGATGGCATGGTCGTTTTGAAGGCAGGAGATGAGCCCCGTTGAGACGAGGCTGCTCCCATCCGTCACCAGCCCCGGCATGCGGGATTTGATCCACAGGATGTCGTTGCTCACCGTTACCTCCATGCAACTCGGCGGGTCGATTATCTGTTCCCCAATCGGCGTGTCAGCCAGGTGCGGGCCCGTTCCGCCCGCACCGGTCCCATGAGCCTCACAGCCAGACGAAGCGGCCACTTCGCCGGATAGAGGGTCGCGGGCGAAAGGTTTCGTGCAAACGCATAGGCCCCGACCGCGTCATCGTCACGACCGCAACGGATGAGGATCCTGGCACAACCCATGATCTCCGTCGCGATCGCATCCCTCCGCCCGCGGGTTAAACCCTCGACTCCGAGCTCCTCCTCGGCAAACCGACGGAGGACGGCAGCCCGGGTGGTAAACAGACGGCCCTGATTGGACGAAATGCTCCCCGGCATAACGTAATACGTGCAGAGAGAAACGGGCAAATGGCGAATCTTCCGCCAGCGGTGGAGCGCCAGGCGGAGATGGAGCTCGTACTCCTGGCAACAGGGGAGCGAGGCATCGAATCCCCCCACGGCCCTCACGTCGGCCAGACGGCTGACCGGAAGCATCGTCACGACCGAATTGCTGATGAAATACTCGACGATATCTCCCGTTGGTTCCGGATAACGCCCTACCTGCCCAGCGTCGCCGCCGTGGAACTCCCGGTCGGTGAAGACGACATCAACATCCTCGGCAAAGGCGGCGAGGCACGCTTGAAGTTTCATCGGGGCAAGCTCGTCGTCGGCGTCGAGGAACTGCACAAACTCCCCCCGGGCCAATTCGAGGAGCCGATTGCGCGTCCCGTTCCCGCCCCGGTGGGGCTCGGCATAGATCGACACCCGGGCGTCGCCGCGGTAGCGATCGAGGACCGCAAGGCTCGAGTCGGTCGAGCCGTCATCCGCGACGATCACCTCGATGTCGCGAAACGTCTGCGCGAGGGCCGAGTCGACCGCCCGCTCAACCGTGGCCGACGCGTTGTAGCAGGGGATGAGGATGGAAACGCGTGGCATTATCGGGGCGATTCCGGAAGACACCTTTCACCATGGCAATCTACCACACCGATTCCTCATCCATCGACCGGTCGGGCCGGCGTGGGGAGCGAACGCTGCCAGAACTCGAGGTCGAGCCAGCGGCCGAACTTGAAGCCGGCGGCGCGGATCGTGCCGGCATGCTCGAATCCGAGCGCTCGGTGGAGCGCGAGGCTGGCGGCATTCGTGGCATCGATTGCCCCCACCAAAAGATGGATGTCGTGCCGGACTGCTTCGGCGACGATCGCCTCGAGCAAGCGCCTGCCGATCCCCGCCCCTCGGCTGTCGGCCGCGACATAGACCGAGTGCTCGACGGAATACTTGAAGGCCGGGAACGGCCGAAACGGCCCCCAGCTGGCGAAGCCGGCGAGCGTGCCGTCGGCGCGCTCGACGCCAAGAACGGGGTAGCCTGCCTGCTGCTTGGCCTGCCACCAAGCCCAGACCGTCTCGACACTCCGCGGCTGGTATTCGTAGAGCGCCGTCGTGTGCAGGATCGCGTCGTTGTAGATCGCGCGGATTGCCCCGAGGTGGTCGTCGCGGCAGCAGATCACCGGGCCGGCACTCATGCCGGCCTCCCCTGCGGCTGAGCCTTCGTCAGCAGCGACACGACGATGAGGACGATGAATCCCAGCGGGATCGTCACGAGCCCAGGCTGGCTGAAGGGGACCGGCGAGGCGTCGCGTGACAAGCCATAGACCTTCTCAAAGGTGTCGGCGGAGAGGAGGATCCAGGTCAGGCTCGCGACCATCCCCACCGTCACCGCAGCGATGATCCCCTCCTTTGTCGTCCGCGGCCAAAAGAGGAGCATGACGAGCGCCGGGAGGTTTGCCGAGGCGGCGATGTTGAAGGCCCAGCCGACGAGAAAGCTGACATTAAAATTGCGGAACAGGATCCCCAGGGCCATCGCCACGATCCCCAGGCCGACCGCGGCGATCTTCCCGCAGCGAACCTTCTCGTCATCGTTCATCGGGATGCCGAGGACATTCTCGACGAGGTCGTGGGCCACCGCCCCACTGCCGGCCATGATCAACCCACTGACGGTGCCCAGCACGGTCGTGAAGGCGATCGCCGAGATCACGGCGAAGAGCGTGTTGCTGAAGCTCTTTGCCAGCAGCGGCGCTGCCATGTTCGTGCTCGTCGGGTCGAGGGCGCCGCTGGTCATCGCCCCCAGGCCGAGAAACAGCGTGAGAACGTAAAAGGCGCCGATCGCCGCGATCCCCACCACGGTGCTCTTCCGGGCAGCGGCGGCATCCTTGACGGTGTAGTAGCGAATGAGGATGTGGGGAAGCGACGCGGTGCCACAAAACAGCGCGAGCATGAGGCTCGCGAAGTCGAGCTTGTCGGCGAGCTTGCCGGTGGTGAGCCCCTTGAAGTAGCCCCCCGGCTTGAGGAGAGCGGCGCCCGCCTTCTCCGTCGGCGTGTAGACGGTGTGCGTGCCGGAGGCGTCGGTCGACTTCTTCCCGCTCCAGGTGACGATCCGGGAATCCTCGAGGACGGAGAGGTATTCAAGCGGCCCAAGGGGCCCGGTCGTGGTCGCGTCGCCGTAGCGCTCCGGAAGCGCCGCGAGGGTCCCCACGGGGCGGAGATCGTGGTTGCGGGTCTGCGGCTCCCCATCGACAAGGACACGGCCGTCCGGGGTCACGGTGCGCGTCTGCGGCTCGAGGCTCGCCGTGTTCACCGTCAATCCTCGACTGAGGATCATCGACGTCAGCACACCGCAGAAGAAGACCAGGAGCGATCCCTTGATGAACTGCACCCAGGTCGTCGACACCATCCCGGCGGTGACGACGATGAGCGTCACCGCCACGCCGACGAGGATCACCCCGACCGAATGGGGGAGCCCAAGGAGCGGCATGATCAGATCCCCGGCGCCCACCATCTGTGGGATCAAATAGAAGATGCTCACAACGAGCGTCGAGATCGCCACCGACAGCTTGATGCCACGGCTGTTGTATTTCGCGTCGAGGGCGTCGGCGAAGGTGAACTTCCCCAGCGATTTGATCGGCTCGGCGATCACAAACAGGGCGACGATCCAGCCGGCCAGGAACCCGATCGAGTAGAGGAAGCCATCGAAGCCGTGGAAGGCGATCATCCCGCAGATGCCGAGGAAGCTCGCCGCCGAGAGGTAATCGCCGGCGAAGGCAATCCCGTTGATGAACCAATGGATCTCGCCGTGAGCGGTATAGTAACCCTGCGCCGACTGCCCCTTCCGCCCCAGCCAGAACGACAGGCCGATAACAGCGACGACAAAACTGGCGAAGATCGCGATGGCGACAGGGGATGATTCGTAGAGCATCGGGGGTCTCGGGAACGGGCGGCCGGCAGAAGGACGGAGACGGGGCGGGGATCAGCGTCGCCCGCGCCCCGGGGATTCGACCACTCGGGCGGCCACCATGTAGACCACTGAGAGAAGGAGCGCCGCGAGAATCAGCCCGAGCCCGGAGGCGATGGCGAGATTCACCCCGCCGAACGGGCGGCTGGAGAGGACATCGGGGCGGAAGAGCACCAGGGCGATGAAGCCGAAGTAGAGGATCACGTAGACCCAAAACAGGCCGAATCCGATCCTTGCCGCCCGCCCGGGCCCCCGGTTCCCCGGTTCTGAATTGTCTGCCACGTTCCGCTCCCCATGGATGCCGCGGCGGACTGCCAGCGGCACGCGAGTATACCCCGCCGCCGGGCTCAGGGCTTCGGCGCTAGCGCGTCCGGTCCGGCAAGATCGAGGAGCGTCGGCAGCCAGTCCTCGCAGCCGGTCGGGGTGAAGATCGAGGCGCCGGCCGCGATCCTTCCCGGCCAAACGACGACCGCCGCCACACGCAGGCCCCCTTCGTTGTCATCTGCTTCATCGGTCCTGGTGGGATGGGGCCGTTCGGGGCCGTGTCACGGCGCTGCCACCGTCGCCGCTGTCATTCCCACGCCGACCTGCGCTTCGAACGCCATCTTGAAGGGATTCTCTGCCGGGCCGTCGAGATCCTCGTTGACGAGATCTTTTTGGATCGAATCCCACCAGCGGTCGTAGGCCCTGCCGAGACGCTCGACGATCGCGCCGTGAACCGCCGCCACATCGTGCATCTCCTCCGGATCGGCGAGCCCATCGAAGAGCTGCCAGGTATCGGCACGGTTGTCGACGTTGACGAGGCTCCATCGCCCTTCGCGGATCCGGCAGTGGCGCCACTTCGCCCCGGCCACCTCCCCCCGCTCCCAGCGGCCGAGATGGGTGACAAGCGGCCGGTCGGGCCACGGTGCGCGAGCGTCGAGGAGGAGGGGGACGATGCTCCGCCCCTCGAGTCGCGCGGCCACCTCGGTGGGGATCGCTGCTCGGGCAATTTCACAGAGCGTCGGCAGGAGATCGAGATGGGCCACGAGCACCGGCACGTCGACTCCGGCCGGCAGTGTCCCGGGCCAGCGCCACAGCGCGGGGACGCGCGTCCCCCCGCGCCACACGCTCCCCTTGGCACCGCGCATTGAATCGTTGAAAACGCCCGCCCCCGTCGCCGTGCCGTTGTCGGTGGTGAAGATGAGGAGTGTGTCCTCGGCGAGCCCACGTGAAGCGAGCCGATCGAGGAGCCGGCCAACGTTGGTGTCGATGTTCTCGATCATCCCGTAAAACTTCGCGACCCGGTCGCGCCCCGCATCGTCGAGCAGCCCGGCCGCCGCGAGCCGGGCGCGGGGGCCGGCATCGGAGCCCTCCGGGCAGTCGAGCGGGTCGTGCGGCGCGTTCGGCGTGATCATGCAGAAGAACGGTTTCTCCGCGCGAGCCATCTCCTCGATCCACTCAATCCCAGCGGCGAAGAACAGATCGGTGCAGTAGCCGCGCTGCTTCACGAAGGTCCCGTCGTCACAAACGACCGGGTCGACGTAGCGGTTCCCCGGCACGTCGCCGCAACTACCGGGAAAACGCTGCCCGATCCCACCGGCACCGTGGATGACACTGCGGTCGAAGCCGCGCTTGCCCGGCTGGTAAGCCTCCTCGTCCCCGAGGTGCCACTTCCCGAAGATGCCAGTGGTGTAGCCCGCCGCGCGGAGCAGCTGCGGGAGAGTCGTCGCCGACAGGGCGAGCCGCTCGCGCTCGTGGATCGTGTGGGTGACGCCCGAGCGGAACTCATGCCTCCCCGTGAGGAGCGCCGTGCGCGTTGGGGAACAGGTGGGGCTGACGTGATACTCGGTGAACCGCACACTCTCGCGCCACATTCTGTCGAGATTCGGGGTCTCGAGGATCGGATTGCCGTGGGCGGCCAGGTCGCCGTACCCCTGGTCATCGGTCATCACGACGATGATGTTCGGGGGCCGGCGCCGGGCGCCGGCAGGGGGCGCCTCGTCGAGCTGCCCGGCTGGCCGGACCTCGCTGCCGGCCACACCGGTGAGCCGGTCGCCGAGTTCCCCCCGCATCCGTGCTGCCGCGGCCTCGAGCCCGGCCACGACCTCGGGATGGTCGGCCGCCACATCGGTCGTCTCGCCTGGGTCGGCGTCGAGATCGAAAAGCGTCCGTGCCACCGGCAGCGGCCGGTATTTGGCTGGCACCCCATCAGCCCCCGGAGCCGCCCCAGCGAGCGTCCGCGCTGTGTGCGGCAGGAGGAGCTTGGAGCGTCCCCGACGGACCGCCTGGAGCTCGTTGTCGAGATACCAAAAGCCATACTCGCGCTCGGCAGCGGCCGCGCTGGCCGCGGGCTCGCCGCGGAGGAGCCCGCTGATGTCGTGGCCGTCGATCCGCCGGCCGTCGAGCGTGGCCCGACCGTCGGCATCGACCGGAACCGGCTCCCCGGTGAGACGGAGCACCGTGGGAAGGATGTCGATCGTCATCGCCGGAGCCGTGCAGACGCTCCCCGCCGGAATCACCCCCGGCAGCCGCGCCAGGCACGGCACGCGCACTCCCCCCTCGAACACCGTCCCCTTCCCCTCGCGGAGATTCCCGGCGCTGCCGGCATGGTTGCCATAGGAGAGCCAGGGGCCGTTGTCGCTCGTGAACAGCACGAGCGTGTCGTCGAGATTCCCCGTTCGCTCGAGGGCCGCAAGGATCCCCCCCACCGAGGCGTCGATCTCAGCCAGGACATCGCCGTAGAGCCCGCCGGGGGTGGTGCCGGCAAACGCGGCACCGGCAGAGAGCGGCACGTGCGGCATCGCGTGGGCGAGGTAGAGGAAGAACGGCCGGTCATCCTCCTTCGCCCGGTCGATAAAAGCGCAGGCGCGCTCGGCATACCGGGCGGTGAGGGTCGCCTGATCCTCTGGGGTGACGTCGTCGTCGATGATCCGCTCGCCACAAAAAAGCGGCAGCGGCGGATAGCTTCCCGCAGCCGCCTCGGGGTGGTGGGGCCACATGTCGTTGGAATAGGGGAGCCCGAACCATTCGTCGAAGCCGTGACGCGTGGGAAGGAACGGCGCGTGGTGGCCGAGGTGCCACTTTCCCACCATGCCGGTGCGGTAGCCGCGGCTCCGCAGAACTTCAGCCAGCGTCGTCTCGGCGGCGGCGATGCCGTGGCGGGCGTTGGGCCCCAGCGCGCCTGCGATGCTGATCCGGTTGGGATAACAGCCGGTGAGGAGCGCCGCCCGCGACGCCGAGCAGACGGGCTGGGCGACGTGGAAGTCGGTGAACCGGACCCCTTCGCGGGCGAGCCGATCGAGGTGCGGCGTGGCGGCGGCCTGTCCGCCGTAGCAGGCTGGATCACCGTAGCCGAGGTCGTCGGCAAAGACGATGACGACGTTCGGAGGACGGCGCGGCGGCGAGGGAGCGACCGGCGCGACGAGGTCTCCGGCAGCGAGCACCCGGCACTCCGCCGCGATCCGCAGCCACTCGCGCTCGAGCCTCGCGACCGTGTCGGGCTCGGCGGCGGCCAGGTCGACCGTCTCGGTCCGGTCGGCGGCCAGATCGTGGAGTGCCCACGGCTCTCCCTTTGCCGCCACAAGTTTCTTCTCCCCCACGCGCACGGCCCGGTGCCCCTCGTGACACCACCACGAGGTCTCCCGGAGCGGGGAAGCATCGGCATCAGCAAGGAGACCAGAAAAACTCTCCCCCTGCATCGGTGGCACCGGCATGCCGTCGACGAGGAGTGCCGGTGGTTCCACGCCAGTCAGGGCCAACACCGTCGGCGTGACATCGATGAGATGAACCGGCTGGTGGCGTAGCTCCCCGGCACTCCCTGCCGGGATGCCGCGCGGCCAATGGACGATCCACGGCGTCGCGATCCCCCCTTCGTGGACCCAGGTCTTGTGGCGGCGGAAGGGGGTGTTCGCGGCGCTCGACCAGCCCGGCCCCAAACATAAAAAACTCTTCCGCGAGCCGGGGGGGGCGGCCGGGTCATGCCCCTCGCCGCGGACCATGATCTCGGCCGAGGCGCCGTTGTCGCTGGCAAAGAGGATCAGCGTGTCGTCGAGACGCTGCATCGCCTCGAGCGCCGCGACGATCCGCCCGACCTGCTCGTCCATCGCCTCCACCATCGCGGCATGGATCGCCATCTTCGTGGCCTGGAAGTCCTGCTGCTCGGGCGTGAGCCGCTCCCACTCGAGCGGAAGCTCGACCTCCCCCGGCCCGAGCGCGTGAAGCGCATCGGGGAAGGGATAGGGGGGGCCGAGGTCGCGCTCGACCTTCGACAGCGCTCCCGACACGATTCCCGCGGCGAGTTGACGGGCATGGCGGCCGGCGCGGATCACCTCCCAGCCCGCAAGGTAGCGCTCGCGGTATTTCGCGATTCCGGCCTGGGGGGCGTGGAGTGGGAAGTGGGGCGCGGTGAAGGCGACATACTGGAAGAACGGTTCCCCGGCATGGCTGGCCGAGTGTTCCGTCAGACAGGCCACGGCATGGTCGCCGATCGCCGTCGTGGCGTAGAAGTCATCGCTTTGAGGATGTGGCTTTCCCTCCACCGTCACGCCGCTGGGGTCGAAGAAGTTGCTCTGGCCGGTGCCGGTGACGTCGAGCGAGCGGGCAAATCCCTGCGCGAGCGGCGCTCCGTCGACGTGCCACTTGCCGGAGTGATAGCTGCGGTAGCCCGCGGGCCTGAGGAGCTCTGGCAAGAGCCGTGCCCACGGGGGGCGCTTTCCCTGCGCCCCCCCGGGGAGGGCCTTGTGGCCGTCACCGGCCGGGAGCGCATCGCGACCAATCGCCTGTGGATAAAACCCGGTGAGGAGCGCCGCCCGGCTCGGCCAGCAGCGGGCCGTGTTTGTGGCCTGGGTGAACCTCAAGCCCCCCCGTGCCAGCCGATCGAGGTGCGGCGTGTCGATCTCGCCGCCATACGCGCCGAGATCGGAGAAGCCGAGATCGTCGGCGAGGATCACAAGGACGTTCGGTCGGGCCGGGTCGGCCAGGGCTGGCCGCACGAAAGAACCGATCCACAGCCCGACGACGATCACGAGCCAACCGACACCGACCGAGCCGAGCCGAGCGCGCATCGACAAACCCTCCCGATGGAAGCGACACGCCCGGCCGGGCCCCCGAAAAAGTCGGGGGGCCACCAGCCGCGACCGACGATCAGTCGAGCTCGGCGACGACCTTCGCGTAGGCCGCCGTGCGGGCCGCCGCGTCGGCATTGCGGATCTCGAGAAGCATCGGCCTCATCGACCTGGCCCAGCCGGGGTTGGCGGCACACTTCGCGTCGGCCTTGGCACAGAGCTTCTCGGCCTCGGCCGTCGCCTTGGCCGCATCCCCACCGGCGCCGGCCGCCGCCGCGGCAGCGAGGACGCCATGGAGATACTCGCGGGCCTGGAGATCGGGATTGGGGGTGACCGGCGCGTTGATCCGGCCGAGGGCCCAGAGGATCCCGGCGAGGTAGTGATCCTGAAACTTCTTGTCGTTCCAGGTCGCTTCGTTGTGGCCGAAGTTCGAGTAGAAGACGCGACCCTGGCCGAAGTCGCGGATCCAACTCACCGGCACGTGCCACGGCTCCTTCGGCGTCGAGTGGGGCATGTCGAGACTGACCAAGACGCGGACGTCATCGGGAACAAAGCGCGTGTCGTACTGGTAGATCTCGTCCTTCCAGCGGAACGCCTCCGGCAGGCTGTTCACGATCGGATGGCCGGGATCGTTGACGACGAAAGCATGCTCGTCACCGGCATTCCAGGGATGGCCGGCGAAGATGCCGCCGACGAGGTCGCGGTAGGCATCCGAGCCGTTGAAGGTGTCGGCGGCGGCATGGAAGCCGATGAACGTCTTGCCGCGCTTCACCCAGCCGAGGAAGTCGTCGAGATTCGGGATCGGTAGGGCGCCGGTGGTGCTGCAGAAGACGACGCCGTCGAACTGCTCAAGCGATTCCTTCGCGAACGCCTTGGCGAAGAGCTCGGAGAGAGACTTGTTCCAGGCGGCGTCGGCCACCTTGAACTTCTCGAGGTCTGCTTTGTGGGCCTCCTCCTGCTGCTTCCAATCGGCGTCGCTCGTCCCATCCTTCCGCTTCGGCTCCTGCGGCTGCCCAGGGCGCCCCGGGGGGAGGCGGAGGTAATCGACATGAAATTGCCCGCTCTCCCGGCCGAGCCGCTCGAGCACACCTTCGGCGGTCTCGATCGAGCCGTGGCGGAAGCCGTTGGTGACGGTGACGACAAGGAGCCGGGCCGGATTCTTTGCTAGGCCGTCAGCATCGACGGCACGCGCGGGGCCGACACCGGTCACGGACAGGCCGGCGACCGCCAGCAGAAAGAGGATCGACCGGAGGACATCGCGGCGAACCGACAGCATGCAGCACCTCGTGAATACGATTTTGCTCGTGAATACGATCTTGCTCGCGGAGAGCGACTGGAATAACGCGCAGGGCCCGCGAAGTCCCCCACCACAGCTGCGATGGTACCACACGCCCGAGCCCGCCGCCCGGCCCCAGTCACCCACCGGGATCGGTCCCCCCCTTCCCCGATCGGCTACGATCTTCCCGTCCTGCCTGCGCCCGAGAGACGGGTGCGGGCGGCTTCTCCACCGCAGCGCCCCGGAGCCTCACCATGCGCCTCCGTGCCCCTCTCGTCGCCACCATCCTCTCCCTGCCTCTGGCCGCCACCATGACGCACGATGCATCCGCCCAGGCCCCGAAGGAGGAGTTTAATTACGACGAGGCTGCCGTCCGGGAGTACACCCTTCCCGATCTCCTCATGATCCCCGAGGGAGATGGCGCCGATGGCGAGGCCATCACTTCCCCGGAGGCGTGGCTGACGGTGGCCCGGCCGCGCTGGCTTGGGCTCCTCGAATCGACCGAGTACGGCCGGCTGCTGCCGGCGGTGCCGGTCACGGCCGAAGACGTCGAGCGCGGGCCCGGCCCCGACGGCGCGACGCGCATCCAGGCCCGCCTCCGGCTCGGCCACGGTCCCGACGCGCCGGCCACGGAGGTCCTGCTCTATCTCCCGTCGCCGTCCCGCGGCGACACTCCCGAGCTCCCGTCGCCGTCCCGCGGCGACACTCCCGAGCGCCTGCCGACGTTTCTCCATCTCAATTTCGGCGGTAACCATGCCGAGTCGACCGATCCGGCCGTCCGCATCCCATCGGGCTGGGTACCCAACGGCAAGGACACCGGCGTCGACGACAACCGCGCCAAGCCCTCTTCCCGCGGCACGCTCGCCAGCCGCTGGCCGGTCAAGCTCCTCCACGACCGCGGCTATGCCACCGCCACCGCCTTCTGCGGCGACGTTTTCCCCGACCATGCCGATGGCCGGAAGGCCAGTGCCCTCCCCTCGCTCGGTTACGTCGCCCACGACGTGCGGATGGTGCGCGGTGACGAACCGGGAGCGATCTCCACGTGGGCTTGGCAGCTGTCGCGGATCCTCGATTGGCTCGTGACGCTCCCCGAGATCGACCCCACGCGCGTGATCGTCGTCGGCCACTCGCGCCTCGGGAAAACAGCGCTGTGGGCCGGCGCCGGCGACGAGCGCTTCGCGATGGTCGTCTCGAATGAATCCGGCTGCGGTGGGGCGGCGCTCGAGCGACGCAACTACGGCGAGACGGTCCAGCGGATCACGACGTCGTTCCCCCACTGGTTCGCGCCAACGTTTGCCACCTACGCTGGCCGCGAGACGGAGCTCCCGGTCGACCAGCATGTCGTGCTCGCGATGACCGCGCCGCGGCCACTCTACGTGTCGAGCGCCGTCGAGGATCGCTGGGCCGATCCGCGCGGTGAGTTCCTCGCGGCGGTGGCCGCCGGGCCGGTGTGGGGGCTGTTCGGCCGCGAGGGCCTCGGCACCACCACCTTTCCCGCCGTCGACACGCCCATCGGCGACACGATCGGCTACCACATCCGCTCCGGCCCCCACGACATCACCGCGATCGACTGGGGCCACTTCGCCGATTTCGCCACGCGGGTCCTTCCGGCCAGGGAGGGGCGGTAGCCGCGCCATCCCCACCTCTTTCCGGCTAACGCCCCTCGATCGACGGGCCGAGCGTCGTCGGCAGCGGCTCTTGCGTCTCCAGGGGGGGGACGTCCGGGGTCGCCTTGCCGAGGGCGACGGCGAGGCTCTCTGCCGCCTCCTTCGCCCCCGGATTGATCGCCAGCACGCGGCGGAAGGTGGCGATCGCGGCATCGTTCCGCTCGAGCTTGTAGAGCACCACCCCGAGGTTCGTCAGGAGCATGACGTCGTCCTTCGAGCGCTTGAGCAGTTCGCGGTAGATCGCCTCGGCCTCAGCGAATTTTCCCCCCACCGCCAGCGCTTCGGCCTCGGAGCGGAGCGAGGCGTCGAGGAGCTGACGGGGCTCCTCGGCGCCGGGGGCCAACTCGACGGCGCGGCGCAGCGAGGCGATGCCGGCCGTCCGATCCCCTCTGTTGACCTGCACGATCCCGAGGTTGCTCCAGGGTTCGAACTGCTTCGGAAAACGATCGGTGAGATCCCGGAACCACTTCTCCGCCTGCTCGTTCCGCCCGGCCGTGACAAGCGCCAGGCCCCGGTTCATCTGCACCGGAAACACTTTTGGAAGGAGCTCCGTCGTCACCGCGAACTCCTCGAGGGCCTCATCGGTGCGCCCCTTCGCCATGTAGGTGGTGGCGAGGTTGTTGTGGGTCTCGCCGAGATCGGGGCGGAGCCGAGTGGAGTTGGTGAAGTGGTAAAGGGCCCCATCGAGATCCCCGCGGGCACCTTTCTTCGCCCCGAGCCGGTTGTGAGCCTGCCAGGCATCGGGATTGGATTTGAGCGTGTGGGTCCAGAGGGATTCCTCGTTGGCGAAGACATGCGCGTAGCGGAAAGACCAGCCGGCCAGCCCGGCCAGGAGGAGGCAGGTGCCGGCCAGCGCCCCGATCTGGAGCGGCTGCCGAGCCGAGGCGAACCACGCCGCCCCCGCCGCACACAGCGGCACGATGATGCCGATGAGCGCCACGTAGTTGAAGTGGTCGGCGACCCAGGTGATCCGCATGTAGGAGATGGTGATGAAACCGAGGATCGGAAAGATCATGAGAAGGAAGAAACCGAGCCCGAACAGCGCGTGCCGGGCCGCGGTCGGCGCGGACGCGGTCCCCCGTCTTGACCAGAGCCAGCAACCGGCCGCGACGAGGATCGGCCAGGGGAGGAATTGGAGGATCTGCGGAGGGTTGACCTTCCATTGCGGGTAGATCGGGAGGAGATGGAACGGCCAGACCACCTCCCGCAGATAGAACAGGATCGCCATCCCGGCGGTGGCGGTCCGCGACAGGAAGCCGACGACCGAGAACAGGTCGGCGACGGGCATCTTCTCCTCACCGATCGCCCGGCCGTGCTGGTAATAGATCGTGACCAGACCGAGGACGAGGGAGACGAGGAAGAACGGTGCCGCCGCGACCACGTCGCGCGCTGTCACCCCCCCTCGCTTCCACCAGGCATGGATGAGGAGGACCACCGGGAACATCACCACCGAGGTCTTGGCGAGCATCGCCAGGGCAAAGAAGACGACCGCGAGCACCAGATCGACAGTGCCATTGCGGCGAGGCATGCTGGCACCGTCGCCGCCATCTCCCCACACCGCATCGTCATGCCTGGCGAAGAAGATCGCTGCGAGGAGGAAGAGCGGGAGTGAGATCGTGTTCTTGATCTCCGACACCCAGGCCACGCTCTCCACGCACACCGGGTGGATCGCGAACAGCACCCCGGCCAACCAAGCCCCCGGGATCCGCATCACCACCAGCAGCCGCCACAACAGGATCGCTCCGCTGGCATGGAGGAGGATCGTGACGGCGTGGTAGCCGGTGGAGTTCGTCCCGAAAAACGGCCACTGGGCCCACAGAGCGGTGTAGGAGAGGGGGAAGTAATCGGCCCCCGTCGGTCCGACCCAGAGGCTGATGAGCCCTTCGAGCGACGCTGACTGGACGACGGGATTGGCCGTGAGGATCGAATCATCATCCCACAGCCAATCGCCGTGGTAGGTCGGTGAATAGATCCACAACACCGCCAAGAGGATCAGCCCGCCGCGGAAGAGCAGATCACGGACCGCGGCGACACGATCCACCCCCCGGGCAGCTTCGTCGGCGGGGGGAGCGACGGCCGTGGACGGCTGTCGGACCTTCGTTTTCTGCATGGATTCCGCTGCCGTGGAGACAAAAAAAGGGGAGAGGAACAGCCTTCCAAGCATATCCCCAAATTTCAGGCCAAGCGGCCCCCCAAACGCTTCCCGGGATTTCTCAAGGCTGGATGCACCACAGGCTGTCGTGCGTCCGGAGGAAAATCCGCCCGTCGACGCACACCGGCGTCGCCACCGTCATCTCGCCGACACTCCCTTCCCCGACGACCTCGAACCGGCCGGCGCCGGCTGCCGGCCCGGCGAGGAGGGCGCTTTGGCCATCCTCGCGCGTCACGAGGATCTTCCCATCGAGGAGCACCGGTGAGGCGCTGTAGGCATGGCGGTTCTTTGGCAACTCCCCTTCCCACAGGGTTTTGCCGGTCGGGGCGTCGAGGCAGGCCACCTTCCCCTGGTCGGTGCAGACGACGAGTTTCCCATCCTGGCAGGCCGGGGTCGGCACGTCGGCGCCGAGATCCTTCCGGGCCCAGGCAACGTGCGACGTGGTCACGTCCCCCTTCCCGCCGCGCTTCACCGCCGTGAGCGTGCTCCCACGGGCATAGGGGGCGATGACGAGATCGCCCGCCGCCACCGGCGAGGCGATCGAACGGAAGTATTTCTCACCGGCGAGATTCAGCCCACCCACGCGCCACAGCTCGCGGCCGTCGGTGGCGTCGTGGGCGGTGACATGGTCCGCGCCGAGGACGAACATCACCTCGTCAGGCTCGCCGAACTTCTCCTCCCCCTTCACCACCAACGGCGTCGAGTAGCTCTGCGCCGCCTCCTCCGGGGCATCGAGGTTGCGGTCGTGCTTCCAGAGGAGCTTGCCGTCGGTGCGGCCGAAGGCGGCGAGGTAGCTCGGGCCGGTCTGCATCACCGCCACCACGACCGCATCGCGCGTCAGCACCGGGCTCGTGCCGAGATCCCACCACAGCGTGTCCTCGCCAAACCGTTCCTGGAGATTGTCACGCCAGGCCACAGCGCCGGTGGCGAGGTCGAGCGCGGCGAGCTCCCCGCTCTTGAAGTACACCCAGACATGCTTCCCGTCGGTCACCGGTGAGGGATTGCAGCCGGTCGCCTTGGCGTGCTTTCCCGGCTTCTCAGGCCCGAGGGAGCGCCGCCAGCGCTCCTTGCCGGCGCGATCGAAGCAGATCGCCGCGTCGTTGCCGTCGATCGCGCAGGTGAGCACCATCGCATCGCCCCACACCGCCGGCGTGCTCGCCCCGAGCCCCGGCAGCGTCACCTTCCAGGCGACGTGCGCCTCCGGGCTCCAGCTCGTCGCATACCCCGTCCCGGCGGCGACGCCATCGAGCGCGGGACCGCGCCAATTGGGCCAGTTCTCAGCACCCGCCGGTGACAGGGGGGCGAGGGCGGCGACGAGGAGAGCGAAAAGCGGCGCCCGGAATGGCGTCGTCTGGGATGCGATCGTCATGGCAAGTTGGCTCCTGACAGAGGGGGGCCCGGCGTCCACCAGGCATCGAGGGTCGTGCGGAGATCGGCCACCACGTCGGGATGCTCCGCGGCCATGTCTCGGTTTTCACCGCTGTCGGTGGCGAGGTCAAACAGGCGCGGCGATCCCGCTTCGAGCCACGCCCGGCTGTCGTCATCGAGGGCCGCTCCCTCGACTTCGAGCCGCGGGTCGGCGGCAACAAGCCGCTCGGGCACGACGAGCTTCCAATCGCCCCGGACGGCCCACCGCCAAAGGAGGCTCGCCGCGGGATCGTCGAGGTCGACAAGCGTGTGCGTGTAACACTCCCCGAACACCGCCGGACGGGCGGCCACGGCGGCGGGATCGAGGAGATCGACGCCGGGCAGCCCTGCCGGCGCCGCCACGCCGCAGGCGGCGAGGACCGTTGGCACGATGTCGAGGCTCGACACCGGCACATCACACGCGCCCGGCGCGATCCGCCCCGGCTGGCGCAGCATGATCGGCGTCCGCACGCCGCCGTCGTAGGGGGAGCGCTTCGAGCGCGGGGCATAGCGGGGATGGTCGGGGCTCTGGATCCAGCCGTTGTCGGTGACAAAGACGACGAGCGTGGTCTCGGTGAGCCCCCTGGCGTCGAGGAGGTCGAGGAGTTGGCCGACCGTGCGATCGAAGCGCTCGACATTCCCCCAGTAACGGGCGACATGGCGGCTCGGCGCAACGACACAATAGTGATCGACAAGATCGATGGGCGGGTCGTGGGGATCGTGGGGGAGCATCGGGGCATACCAGACCAAAAACGGCGATCCCTCCCCCTGGCAGGCATCGATGAAGGTCTCGATCGGCGCGAGCGTCTCGCGGCCGATCGCCAAGCCGTCGTCGCCGTGCCGCTCGCCACGGGTCATCCCCGCGGTGAAGCCGCCCCGCGAAAAATCCCCCTGCCACCACTTGCCGGTCTGGAGGGACCGGTAGCCGTGGGGGGCAAGGAGCGCCGGGAGCGTCGGCCATGCGGCGAGGTGCCGATTCATCGCCTCGCGTCCCTCGCGGAAGCAGCGCAAGCCCTGTGGCGTGTTCCGCGGCAGCCGGTCGCTGCCGGGAGGATCGTTGCCGACGATCCGGTGCTCGTGGGGGAAGCGGCCGGTGATCAGCGACGCCAGGCTCGGGCAGCAGAGGCTCGAGGGGACATACCCGCGGCGGAAGAGAAGGCTTTCCCGTGCCATCCGGTCGAGGTGGGGCGTGCGCAGGTGGGGATGGCCCATGAAGGCGAAGTCGCCCCAGTGCTGATCGTCGGAGACGATCAAGAAGATGTTCGGCCGGTCGGGGACGGCCGGGGCCGCGCCGGCCCGGCTCGCCACCTCCCACCCCGCCCCCCAGAGGAGCCAGGGAACAACGAGTACCCAGAGGCGGCAAAGCGGGATCACGGGGCAGGCTCCATCTCAAGGGTGGGGAAGCCGACGAACGCTGCTGCCGACCCAACCCCTCCCAACCTCCGTATCCTACCTGTCGCCACCGGCAACCTCTTTCAGCTCCGGGCTGTGGGCAGTCCGACGGCTTGGTGGCTACCGCGGCGAGGGTTATTCTGACGGGAAGTTGGCTCCTTCCTCAGTGTGCAGAGCGTCGCTCCCAGGGGCCCTGTCAGAGGGACATTCGGCGACGGTTTTTGGAGAACTCTCGATGGACAGGCAGACCCTCCCGTGGCGCGACCGGATGACCGGCTGGTTTGGCGGTGTCCCGCAAGACCGGCAGTCTCGTCGCCGCCGCCCCGGGAGCGCCCGTCGCGAGCTTGCCGGTGAAGCGCTCGAATCTCGCCACATGATGGCGATCGTCGTGGCTGGGGCGCTTCCCGATCTGGTGATCGCGCCGGCTGCGCCGGTCGGCCCGATCGATACCGGCGCGGTGTTCGCAGTCAGCGGCGTTACCGTCCAGGGGACTGTCGTGAAGATGGCGACCCAGAACGGGGCCGGGGCCTCGGTCGACAGCCTGTTCGTCGAGCTCTACGACAAAGCGATCGCCACCCGGTCTGCCGCGCCGATCTCGACGGCCAACTTCCTCTCCTACGTTAACAAGGGCAGCTACACCTCGACCTTTATCCACCGGGCCACCGATTTCGCCGGCGACGTCGGGCCGGCGAAGTTCCTCCAGGGGGGCGGCTTCATCAACGCCCCTGGCAGTCCGAACCTCGGCACCGTGGCGACCGTTGCCCCGATCAGCCTCGAATGGGCCGCCGACCGCCCCAACGCCAAGGGGACGATCGCCTACGCCCGGACGGCCGATCTGAACTCGGCGACGAGCGGCTTTTTCTACAATGTCACCGACAATTTCATGTTCGACGGGGCCGGCAACCAATACGCTACGTTCGGGCACGTCATCGGCGGTGGCCAGGCAATCCTCGACTCCTACGCACTGCTGCCCCGCGTCAACGGCGGTGGACCGTTCACCACGGTGCCGGTGAGCAGCATCGTCGGCCTCGTCGATGCCAACATCCGCGCCCGGCTCCTGATGGTCAACACCGCCACGGTCGTCGCATCACCCCAGACGGCGGTGGGGATCTCGGTGGTCAGCTCCGATCCAACGATCGCCTCGGTCGTCGTCGATGCAGCCGGCAAGCTCCAACTCGCCGTCGGGCAGACCCGCGGCACCGCGATCATCACCGTCATCGGCACCGACCTCTCCGGTGCCGCAGTCCAGGATGCCTTCACCGTCGCGGTGGGAGTCCCGGGGATCGGCGTCGCCGATGGGGCCACGGCTCTTGTCAGTGGCCAGGTGAATGCGATCTCGCTCGGTGCGGCCGCCCTCAACGCGGTCGCGACCTCGAAGACCTTCGCCGTTACCAATCCGGGCGATGCGCCCCTCGCGATCAACTCCATCGCGCTTCCGGCCGGTGTGAAGATCGTGCAGGGCCTGCCGGCGAGCATCCCGGCCGGTGGATCGGCGAATCTCATCGTCGCCCTCGACACTGCGGCCCTCAAGGCCGTCAGCGGCTCGATCGCCATCACCTCGAGCGCCTCTGGCACACCGTTCTCGATTCCCGTCACAGGCGTCGTGTTCGGAAAACCAGAACTGCCGACGCGCGTGCTTTCGGCGTGGGGGAATGGCACGAAGATCATCCTGTCGTGGACGGCATCGGTCGACAACGGCAGCCCGGTGACGGCGTCGGCCGTCTACGCGTTGCAGGTTGGCACCACGACGTGGACGAAGGTCGCCGACGTGGCGGGCTCGGCGACGAGCACCGAGGTCTTCGGCCTCGACATCACCAAGGCCATCGCCTTCAAGGTCGCCTCGAAAAACCTCGCCGGCTTCAGCAAGCTCTCGAACGACGGCGTGAAATACCTCATGGCCCCGCGCACCCCGGAAGCGATCGTCGCCGCGGCGGCGAGCCAGGGATCGGCGAACCTCACCTGGCAGCATGCCGAACAGCCCTGGGACACGATCACGAAGTCGTTCCGGCCGCTCACCGGCTATGTCGTCTTCACCCGTGAGGTCGGCACGATCGCCTGGACGCGCTACGCCGACATTGCGGTCGTGACGAGTACCTCCGTAACCGGCCTCGTGGCGGGGAAGAGCTTCCAATTCTCGCTCCGCGCCAAGAGTGATTCAGGGGGGAGCCTGAACTCGAAGCCGTCCAACAGCGTGACGGTCTGAACCACGCCGACAGCGCCTGAAAAACCCCGGAAGCGCCATGGCGCTCCCGGGGTTTTTTTGTGCCCGGGCCGCTGCCGGTATCCAGGTCAGCGCAGACGAATCAGCGGCTGCCGCCGCCTGCGGCATCGCCGCCCGGCAAGACCGGCACCGGAGCGGTCAGCGGCGGGACCACCGCTTTCGGGCCATCCGGGGCTTCGGCCTGCTCGACGCGGCTGCGAAGTTCGGCGGGGATCTTCTCCCGATCCTCTTGAGTGTCGAGCGGGCCGGTGTATTGCTGGGCGCCGGCCTTGTCGAGGATCGTCACGGTCCGCTTGCCGTTGGTCTCACGGAGCTCGACGCGGCCGTCATCGTTGGCGACGATCGACACCGACTGGCTCTGTGACTGGACGTTGGGATTCACGAGCACGATCCGCTGGTTGCGCTGGATGTTTCGCTGGAGCTGGTTTTGGTCTCGCTGGAACTGGTCGGCCTGAGGCTGGAGGGGCGAGGCGTTCGGCGCGGGAGACTGTGGCAACAAGATGGAAGCGTCGCTCCCTGGCGCCCGGGGCACGAATCCGTACACCGGGACGTTTCCGTACACCGGGACGTTGATGCTGCCCCCTTTCAATTCCAGCTCCTCGAGGAGCTTGATCACCTCCGGAGCAAGTGGCTGGCCGGCAACGATCGCTCCCTGGCCCCCGAGTGGGGTGAAATTCATGTTGACCCCTTCGACCTTGAACGTCGCCTGGGCGGCATGCTCGCCGACAGTGACCTCGATCGGCAGCTCCTTGCCGGCTCGGAGCACCGTGAGCATCGCCTTGTTGCCGGTCCCGGTGCGCTTGACGAGCGCCGAGAGCTGCACCGCCGCGCAGAGGATCTGGTCGTCGTACTTAGCGAGGATGTCATGGGCCTTGAGCCCCGCCTTCGCCGCCGGGCTGTCGGGAGAAACGATATCGACCGACAGGCCGACATCCTCCGGGAGGGTGGTCTGGGCCCGCACCGCCTCCCCGAGCGGCGAGGTGACGACGCCGATGAAGGGGACCTGCTTGGCGTCGGCCCCGGGAGCGTCGTTCGCGTCGACGACAAACCCCTGTCCATCGCCGACGATGCGGATCGTGATCGCCTTCGCCTCGGCCGGTGCCCCGGTTGCATCGACCGTCTCGTCAGCGACGACGACGACCCGCTGCGGCTGGGCGTTGGCATCGCCTGTGGCCTCGGCCGTTGCCGAGACGGTGAAGAGAAGCTTCCCCTCCACGGCCGTGGCCGTGGGGTCCTCGGCAAGGGCGCCTGGCGCGACGCCCGACGCGACGGCCGTGAGAAGGAACAGGTTCGACCATTTCATGAGACAAGATTTCATGGCACAAGATTTCATGGCACAAATCTCCAGAGGGAAGCAGGGATCGGAAAACGTGAATCGGAAAACCGGGTGAGCGAGCGATGCGTGAAGCGGGGCGGGGATGCTAGCGGAGGGCCACCGGGACGACGAAGACATCTTCGCGCGGGCGGACAAGCCCCACGCCATCGGCGCCCGGAAACCGTTCGAGCACCCAGTGACGGATGACGCGGGCGGGAATCTGACCATCGATGAACTGCACGCCATCATCCGACCAGGCGAGCGA
>JBAWVV010000014.1:0-23881 GCA_037147115.1 Planctomycetia bacterium
GAAAAAGAATTGGGCTTAAGAGGAGAAATATTTCTTGCACCTGCTTTGACAAACTCCATTTTTAAAGACTCAATCAGCGAAGAGTTCCCAATGTACATCACGCGAAACTCTTTGTACCCCGAGTATTTGTCTGTTGCCAAAGTGGTTCTCCTAATCGTGTTCCGAAATTTGAATCCAGCCGCTTACAGAGAGTGTTTATCGTTTTTTGGGTAAAGATCATATTTTAAAAACTTACATGCAATGGCTCCGTTATAAACAGATATTCTTCGGGTCGGCTTTAACCCTACAGATTTTATGGCGCTTTCATTACTTGATAACAACCACGCAGTCCAAAATGAAAACTTTTGTTTCCATAAATCTCCAAGCGATTGGTACAATGGTCTTAAATCTTCATCCTGTTTGAGCCTCTCGCCATAGGGAGGATTTACAATTAAAAGTCCACGCGATGCAAATGGCATCGCATTGAATACATCTTTTTTTTCAAAAGTTACAATTTTACTGACTCCTGCTATTTTAGCACACTCAATTGCTGTGGCAACATTACCTGCTAAAAGATCACTTCCAAAAAACAAAGAAATCTTATCTGAAGAATATTGAATTCCATTTTTTTCACAATATAATTTAATGCGTAATGGCAATTCAGAAATTGATTTCTCATTTGCAATCACTTTATTTTTTAAATTATTATAACTTTTTTTAATATCTAATAGATTATGTGGGCATATATTTAAAAATGCAAAATGCTCACGGTGTACGTTTGGTTTCCAATGTAACAAAGCAAGAGCTGCTTCAATTAAAAATGTACCAGAGCCACACATCGGATCCATCAGAAAAGGTGACAATAAAATTTCACTTGATTTACCTTGAATACCTTGATTTTTTAAAATTCGAGTTTCTTTATCTTCAAAGTAAACGGGATCACTTGATTCCCATATTTTACTGGCTAATGACATCCAGCCCGTCATTCGCAATAGAGATGCGGCAACAGACTCTTTCAATGGGGCTTCAATCGTTGATAAACGATAACCGCGCCTTGAAAGCGGTTCTCCGGTTGTATCAACAGAAATACTCAGCTGAGTTCTAAAAAGCCGCACATAAATTTTAACATCAGCATGACTCGGTTCAACATTTGGACGATCATTGAATTTTTTACGAAAGGTATCACAAATTGCATCTTTAACTTTTAATGCAACAAACATTGAGTTGCTGATAAACGTATCTTGCACCGATGCACTGACTGAAAAAGACAAATTTTTAGCAAAAATTGCGGTCCAATCAATTTGACTTGCAGACTGATACAACTCATCTGCATTCTCGACCTCGCTCTCGCTCAAAACCAACAAAACGCGGCTTGCACACATTGATGTTAAATTTGCTGCAATTGCCCCTTGCCATCCCGCTTCAAAATAGCAGCCCTGTCGGGCATAATCGCCGGCTTCCCCGTAGGTGGGCGTGACAGCGACGGCAATGCTGCCGAAGGCTCGCGCCGCCCACCCCACCCCGAACAGCGATTTCAAACACCCGGCCCCTACCCCGCGCCGCTAGCGCGGTGAGCCAGAGCACAGGAGACCTCCCCGCGATGTTCCGTAATCTCAGCACCGTCGGCCTGCCCCTTTCCGGACGGCCCAGCGAGCTCATCGAACTGGCGCTGTCGTTCGGTTTCGACGCGATGGACATCGACATCGTCGACTTCCAGCAGCAGGCCGAGGCGTTCGGGGTCGAGCACGCCCGCCGGCTGATGGTCAGCGCCCGCCTCGAGTGCGGGGCGTTCCATCTGCCGATCTCGCTGATCGGTGACGATGCGGCCTTCGAGGCCGATCTCGCCGAACTCCCGACGCGGTTGGCGTTCGCCCAGGCGACCGAGGCAAAGCGCGCCATCGTCACGATCGCCCCCGCCTCCGACGACCATGCCTTCAAGGACTTCTTCGAGCTTTACCGGAAGCGGCTCGACACGCTCGGTGGCCTGCTCTCGAGCTATGGCATCAGCCTCGGGCTCGCCCTGGCGCCAGAGGCCGAGGCCCGGGCCGAGAAGGCCCATCAATTCATCCACACCTACGAAGGCCTCGTCGGCTTGGTCAGTGTTTGCCATCCGAGCGTCGGCATCGTCGTCGATGCTTGGGCCCTCTACCTCACCGGCGAACCGGTGTCGGTGATCGGGTCGATCCCGGCCGGCCGGATCGTTGAGATTCGGCTCTCCGACGCGCCCCGGGATGTTGTCTTGGCAGAGCTCAACCAGACGCAGCGGCTGCTCCCCGCCGAGACCGGCGTGATCCCCGCCGCCCAGATCCTCCTCGAGGCCCAGAAGGCGGGCTTCGAGGGCCCCGTCACGCCCTGGGCCGATCGCTCGACCCTCGCCGGCCGTGGCCGGGAGAAGATCGTTCGCCTCGCCGGCGACCGCCTCGAAGCGGTCTGGAAGGAAGCGGGCCTGCCGATCGTGCCGCGCTGGTTCGCCCCGTCGGCCCGTGAGAACGCGCCGCGGTTCGGTGAGGATCCTGCCATGCTGGCTGCAGCCGGGGCCCTCGACGGCAAGCCTGGCCCGGTTGCCTGATCGGCTCAAGGCCTGATCTGCTATCAGCCAGATTCGCCAAGCTCACCAGATCCCTGGGGGCGATGTGGTCGCCTTCTCGCGGCGCCGTCAGGCCCCGCCACGGATCCAATCGACCTGCGGTGAGCCACCCCCCGAGAGGGCCGCGCCGCGGCAAAACTCCGACACATAGCGGAGTGGTTGCCCGGGACGGTCGGGATCGCGGAACGAATCCCCCTTTTGGATGATCGGCAGCTGGTCGGGCATGCTCCCAAAGGCCCGCGCGCCAGCGGCCTGACAGGGGAACCACGAGCCGGTGCCGAGCTTGTCAACGAGGTGGAACTCCGGATAGCAGTGCCCCTCCACCCACACCGTCCGGGCCGGGATGCCGTTGATCCTGGCGCAGGCGATGAACAGGCACGTCAGCTCTTCGCAGTCCCCCCAGCCATCGGCGAGGGCCCGGGCCGCCCCCTTCAGGGTGCCGTTGCGGTATTCCACCTTCTCGCGGACGGCGTCGTAGATCGCTTCGACCTTCCCCCAGCCTTCGAGCTCCTCTCCGAGCGATTTGGCAAACTTCGTCACCTTCGGATGGCGGGTCTCGATGTACGGGCTCGGGGCGAGAAACGGCTTCAGTCCCTTGGCCGGCTTCTCCGGGATCGAGAGCTCCGAGGTGTCGGTCGGAGCGACGATCGCCGCTCTCCCCACGGAGAAGGTGACGACGGCCTTCGCCTCTTGGCCGGATGGGAGGTCGGGAATATCGACGAGCATCTGCTTCACGCCCCCCGGCAAGGTCCGGTAGCGGATCTGGCGGACATCGGCCGAGAGATCCTCGCCGATCAATTCCACCGTCTGCTCGGGCCATTCAGCCGGGACCGGCAGCGAGGCGTAGATTCCCCGGCAGGGCCCCCCCGCGGCGACGACCGAAAGCCCGACGCGGTAGGGCTGGCGGCGGACATCCCCGAGCGTCGGCCCGCTCGCGGCCAGCGGTTCGTCGGCGAACTGGCCGCGGGCCCGGCGGGCCGCTCCCCAGGCCCCCAGACCGACGGTCAGGCAGGCGGCGTGGAGGAGGCTCCGCCGCGTCATCCCAGGAGAAGACGCAGACCGACGGGCAGCGGAGGGGTGGATGGTGTCCATGAAGATGGCATCGGACCGGGACGGGGGGGAACTGAGGTCGGGCTGATCTCGATTCGATCGGGAAATTGGGGAGGAAAGGGCAAAACGACGAATTGTTCAGGGATGCCGCGGCTGCTACACTCCGAGGTTTCCACCTCGTGGCCCGCTTTCCCCCTTCCTCCAACCCGTATTCCCGAAACCCCCACACGATGGTCAACCGCAACCTCATCCGCGAACTGGAACTTGGCGACGAAATCGATCAGGAGATCGAACTGGCAATGGGGGGGACCGACAGTGGCGAATATGCCATAGGCACCGCCACCCTGTCGGTCAATTCGGTCCTCCACGGCAAGATTCTGCGGGTCGATGATGAGTTTGTGCTGGTCGACGTCGGCTACAAGAGTGAGGGGCACATCCCACGGAACGAGTGGGATGATTCGGAACCGCCGCCGCAGGTGGGCGACACCGTCAAGGTGCTCCTCGAGGAGTTCGAGGACGGCCAACTCGAGGAACAGCGCGGCCTGATCACCCTCTCGAAGCGGAAGGCCCGCCGCATCGAGGATTGGCTGCGGGTGATGGAGAGCGTCAAGGAGAATGACGTCGTCACCGGGTTTGTGACACGGAAAATCAAGGGCGGGCTTCTCGTTGACATCTCGGGTGTCAACGTCTTCCTTCCCGCCAGTCAGGTCGACATCCGTCGTCCGGCCGACATCGGCGACTATTGCGGCCGCTGCATCCAGTGCCTCGTGCTCAAGATCGATGAGCAGCGCCGCAACATCGTCGTCTCGCGCCGGGCCCTCATCGAGCAGGAGCGTGCCGAGCGGAAGAAGCAACTCATGGAGACCCTCGAGGTCGGCCAGGTGCGCCGCGGCATCGTCAAGAACATCGCCGACTTCGGTGCGTTCGTTGATCTCGGCGGCATCGACGGCCTCCTCCACATCACCGACATGAGCTGGGGCCGCATCGGCCACCCCAGTGAGATGGTGGCGATCGATCAGGAGATCGAAGTTCAGGTGCTGCATATCGACCGCGAGCGCGAGAAGATCGCCCTCGGGATGAAGCAGCGGACCGCGAGCCCGTGGGCGAAGGTCGCCGACAAATATCCGGTTGCCACTGTCTGCAAGGGGACGGTCGTCAACGTCATGAGCTACGGCGCGTTTGTGAAGCTCGAGGATGGTGTCGAGGGGCTCGTCCACATCAGCGAGATGAGCTGGACGAAGCGCGTCAGCCATCCCTCCGAGCTCGTCAAGCCGGGTGACGAGGTCGAGGTCGTCGTCCTTGCCATCAACAAGGAGAAGCAGGAGATCTCGCTGGGGATGAAGCAGACCCAGCAGAATCCCTGGGAGAAGGTGGCCGCCGACTACCCGCCCGGTGCGGTGGTCAAGGGGGTCGTCCGCAACCTCACCAACTACGGCGCCTTCATCGAGATCGACGACGGGATCGATGGCCTCCTCCATGTCACCGACATGTCGTGGACGCGGAAGGTCACCCACCCCAGCGAGATGGTCGACAAGGGGCAGGAGATCGAGTGCAAGGTGCTCTCGGTCGACCAGCAGCGCCGTCGCATCGCCCTGGGCCTCAAGCAGATGCACGAGGATCCGTGGACAACCGACATCCCCGCCCGTTACAAGCCCGGCGATGTTGTGAAGGGAAATGTCACGAAGATCACCAACTTCGGTGTCTTCGTCGGGCTCGAGGATGGTCTCGAGGGGCTGCTCCACATCTCGGAGCTCTCCGAGGAGAAGATCGAGAATGCCGAAGATCTCGTGAAGGTGGGCGACCCGATCGAGGTGAAGATCCTCCGCGTCGACACCGACGACCGGAAGATCGGCCTGTCGAAGAAGCGCGTCAGCTGGTCGCAGGAACGCGAAGCCGCCGAGGGGACCGCGGAGGTCTGACCGACCTCCTCGCGCTCCGCAAAGCGGGTGTCCACCGGCCAACGGTTGGCGGTGGCCGTGGGTCGATCGGCCCCGGTGTTTAGGGAATGGCGGTCGTGGCGCGGGCCACGGCCATCGCCCGCACCGGGCCGATGACCTCGGCGCCGGTCGCCCCCAAACCGTGCTGTGAAGCCGACGGTTCGACCGGGACGATCCGCAGTGATTGGCCGCGCGTGATCCGCCCCGCCGGCCCCGTCGGCATGACCCCGCCGAAGAATCCCTCGGTGACGGTGCCGAGGATCCGGATCCGCCGCAACGGGGCATGGTTTGTCCCCTGCTCCCCGGTTCCGGCGTGACCCTGCTCGAGGACCTCGGCTGTTGCCGGGTCGATAACGTCCAGTGCGATCGTCATGCCCCCCCCTCGGCCGCTGCGGGCACCGGCAGCCCCGACCCAGACAATCACCCGGTCGCCGGGGGAGAGCGTCGGCAGGTCGATCGTTTCTGGCGAAGTGGCCGGAGGCGAGGTCGGGGGGATCGGTGTGCCGATCGGCGCGTCGGCCGGTGACTTCTGCGTCAGGGGCGATTCCGTTGAGGCCGACGGAGGTGCCGGCTCCGTGGCGGTTGTCACCGCTGCGCCGGCGGATTCCGGCGGCGCCGCAGGCGCGACGTCAACGCGGGGCGCTGACGGCATGTCGGTCGGCGCTGGGGCAGGTTCGTGAGGCAGTTCGAACGGGGCTTCCACGGCATCCCGGGGAAGCGTCGTCGATTCGAGAACCCGGCGGCCGCGGGCGAAGACCCGTCCCGCGTCGCCGGTGAAGGTGAATCCGCCCGCGATGAGCGCGAGGACACAGCACTTGGCCAGCAGCGTCCGCATTGTCCGCACGACTCCCGGCCACAGCAGGCCCCAGACACCCCATGCCTGCCGGCAACTGTAGCCCCGGGGATCGGGCCGGCGGGGCGCTGCCAATCTGGGCGGGATCGCATTCGCGGGCCAGCGGTGGGGTGGTGGCGGTTTTCCGGGTTGGGTAGGGAAGCAGGGTGAGGCGTGGGGAGGTCCGGTCAGGCGAGCTCGGCGAGCGCCTCGAGCACCTTCCCGGCATGTCCTTCGGCCTTCACGCTCCGGAACACCTTCGCCACCCGGCCGGCAGGATCGATGATGAACGTGCTGCGGACGATCCCCATCGAGGTCTTGCCGTAGAGCGTCTTCTCCCGCCAGGCCCCGTATTGCTCGGCGACCGCATGGTCGGCATCGACCAAGAGCGTGAAGGGAAGAGAATACTTGTCGCGGAACTTCGCGTGACTGGCGGCCGAATCCCGGCTGACACCGAGCACAACAGCTCCGTGCGCGTCGAGCGCCGCGGAGGCATCTCGGAAGCCGCAGGCCTCCTTCGTGCACCCCGGCGTGTCATCCTTGGGGTAGAAATAGAGGACGACCGCCTTGCCCCGGCAGCTCGACAGTTTCAACCGAACGTCGCCGTCGGTGGGGAGCGTGAAGTCGGGGGCCTTTGTCCCCTCCTCGATCCAGTCGGCCATGATGGTTTCCTCCCCGTTGATCGATGCCGTGCCGCAACGTTCTAGCCCTCCCCCCGGCGCGTGGCCAGCCTGTCTGTCGGCTCCCGCTGTCGCCCTCCTCACGCCCCCTGGTCGGGGCGCGCTCGCGGTCGTGGGGCTGCGCGGGCCAGAGGCGACGCCGATGGTGGCTGCGCTCTTCCTGCCGCGGGGGAGCCTTCCCGTCGACGCCTGGGAGATCGGGCGGATCGGCGTCGGACGATGGCGTGGCCGCGGCAGCGAGCCGGGGGGGCTGGCAGCCGAGGAGGTGCTCGTCGTCCGCGGGCCCGGCGGTTGGGAGGTGCAGTGCCACGGGGGAAACGCCGCAGCGGCCGCGGTTGTCGAAGATCTCGTGCGCCTCGGGGCCCAGCACGTGCCCTCCGGGGCCTGGCACACCGACGGTGGTGCAACGGTGTCCGCCGAGGCGCTCTCCCTGTTGGCCGCCGTCGATGCCCCACGCGGAGCGCGGATCCTCTGCCGGCAACTGGCCGGTGCACTCGACCGCGAACTGGCGGGGATCGCGGCGCTGGTAGGGCGGGGCGAAGCCGACAGCGCCCGACGGCGTGCCGATCGCCTCCGGCGGGCCGCGCGGGTCGGTCTGCGGTTGGCGGAGCCGTGGCGCGTCGTTGTCAGCGGGCGGGTCAACGCCGGCAAGAGCAGTCTCGTCAATGCCCTCGCCGGCCACGCCCGGAGCCTCGTCTCCCCCCGGCCGGGCACGACCCGCGACGTGATCGAGACAGCGGTCGTCTTCGATGGGTGGAGCGTGGTGCTCGTCGACACCGCCGGCCTCCGCGATCGCGATTGGGAAGCGTCGGGGGCGACCGAGCGCGCCGGGATCGCCCGCGCCTTGGCGGCCGCGGCGGCTGCCGATCTTGTTGTCGAGGTCGTCGAGGTCGGGGAGCCGGTGCCGGTGCCCGCCGCCCTCGTCGTCTGGTCGAAAGCCGATCAGTGGCCCGGGGTCGTCGTTCCTGCGGGGGTCATCGCCACCTCGTCACGTAGCGGCGCCGGGATCGTGGAGCTCATCGGCGCGGTGATCGCCCAGCTCATCCCGGAGGCCGGGGAGCCGGGGCTCCTCGATGGCGCCGTTCCTTTTCTGCCGCGGCATCTGGAGCTCCTCGATCGGCTGCTCGGGGCTGACCCGGCCGGCCAAAGCCCCGCCATTCAGTAGACCGGCACAGAAGGATCGATCTCGGCGCTCCAGGCATTGATTCCCCCCCGCAGGCTCGTGGCGGAAGCGAATCCGCGCTCCCGCAGCCATTGCGTGACCCGGAGGCTGCGGACGCCGTGATGGCAGTGGACAACGATCGTCCTGCCGCGCCAGGCTTCCAGTTCCCCAACGCGAGCGGCGATCTCCTGCATCGGCAGGAGCACGGCGCCCTCGATCCGGGCGGTGGCATGTTCTTCGGGTGTGCGGCAGTCGAGAAGGAGACAGGGCTCGGTGGGGGTGGCGAGGATCTCGGCGGCCTCCAGAGGGGAGATCTCGAGGGGCACTTCATCGGAGCGGGGGGCACTCATCGCGCAAACGTCTCCGGGATGGATGGCTCAAATTGGCTTTCAGCATGCCTTGGCGAAGAAGAACGGGCAACGCCACGTTGCCGACGAACAAAAAAAGCGGCAGCCGGAGGGAGGCCCCCCGGCTGCCGCAGCTTCAGGCAGACGTTTACCGAAATCGCGGGCTACCAATCACCCGATCACTCGCTGGCGGTCTCACCGCCGGCGCGGGTGGTGAGGGCGAAGTAGACGGCCGGATCGATGTCGTTGCCAATCGAGCCCATGTGGCCGTCGCCGTACAGGTGCATCGTCAAGCCACCGGAGTGGTCACTCGACGGGCCCCAAGCGGAGGCACCGAGCGTGCCGCGGCTGCTGAGCTTATGGCAAACCCGTCCCTGGGCGGTCGCTGTCGGACCGTAGCCCAGGCCCGACGTGCCGCCGGTCCAAACGCTGTTGATTTGAGCCGGGTACGCTCCGTCGTCGGAGGCCGCGGGGTGGTGCGTCTGCATGCCGTCTATCCAAGCGGAGTTGCCGGCTTCCTTCGACTCACTGATCAGGAACGTCTTTGACAGGCCGTCATTAAAAGCGGCGAATCCCTGGCCGAACAGCGGGCAGGGGTCGGTGTCGGCGTTGGCGAACTTGGCCGGCTTCAGCGGACAGGCGCCATTGTCGGTCCCCGCGGCGGTGAAGCTTCCTGCCAGGCTTTGGCTGGCGATGCCGGACATCACCTTGTAGTTGGTGATCGCGATCTGGGCATACGGGGGCGTACCGCTGAGAAGTGACTTGAAGTTGCTGCCGGGGGCCATCTGCACAAACCCTTGGCCACCGAAGGATGGGCAGAGCAGCCCGGCGAGGACGGTCGTCGACAGATGCTTGCCGTTGTAGGCGGTCGACGGTCCGAACGGCGTAGAGCCACGCCCGAAGCGGTTGGTCGCCCCGGAGAGGGTGTTGTAGAGGTTCGTCTCCTCCATGTAGGGGAGGAGGTGGGTGATGAAGCTGAACCCGGCCGGGGCTGTGGCTCCCTCGGTGGCGTTGAACGTCGTCCCCGTATAGGGATAGCGATCCATTCCCGCCGGCAGAGCCTTGCGGGAATCGTGGAAGTTTTGCATCGCGAGGCCCTGCTGCTTCAGCTTGTTGCCGCAGGAACTGCGGTTGGCAGCCTCACGGGCTGACTGGACAGCGGGCAGCAGCAGCCCGACGAGAGTGCCGATGATGGCGATCACGACGAGCAGTTCGACGAGCGTGAAGCCGCGTCGATGGGAACCGGTGGTCCGGACAGACATACAACACCTCCACCCGATTAGGGCAGCCATGAAAAAATGAAGAATGACGCCTCGACGAGAACGTGGGGCAGAGCAGCAGCCCGGCTATGGCCAGACGACCGCCCGGCCGATTGAGAAAAACCCCCTTCAACCCACAGGTGACAGCTCTCCGTACGCGAAAATGCCGCGGAAAGTTCAGGCACCATCCCCAGAAACCAGAATTATTTGGATTTTATGAGTGAACTGGAATCGTGTCAACTTAACAATCCCCATGGCAGCCATTGCATCAGATCCGGTCGAGGCGAGGGAGTTCGCGCGGAGCGTCGTCGATCGGCTGCGCGCCGATGGGCATGAGGCGCTGTGGGCTGGAGGGTGTGTTCGTGATGAGCTCCTCGGCCGGACGCCGGCCGATTATGACGTCGCCACCTCGGCCAGGCCGGATGACGTTCGCACGCTGTTCGGGCGGGCGCGGACGCTCGCCGTCGGCGCGGCGTTTGGGGTGATCACCGTCGTCGGGCGGCGGGGGAGCGGTCAGGTCGAGGTGACGACGTTCCGCACCGACGCGGCCTCCATCGATGGCCGGCACCCTGCCGCTGTCGCCTTTTCGACGGCCGCCGAGGATGCCAAACGCCGCGACTTCACGATCAACGGGCTCTTCATGGACCCCCGGACAGGTGCAGTGCACGACCATGTCGGTGGCCGGGCCGATCTCGAGGCGGGGATCGTTCGTGCCATCGGGGTGCCGGCCCTGCGCTTCGGCGAGGATCACCTGCGGATGCTGCGGGCGGTGCGGTTCGCGGCCGGATTCGGCTTCGCGCTCGACGCCGAGACCCGCGCCGCGATCGAACGGCTCGCCCCCCTTGCCGCCACAGTGAGCCCCGAGCGGATCGCCGCCGAGCTGCGGGCGATGCTCTCCCGCTCCGGACGCGGCCGGGCGCTCGAGCTCCTCGCCGAGACGCGGCTGGCGCCGGTCGTTCTGCCGGAGCTCACTCCTCCGGAGGGGCCCGCCGGGCCCGACTCTGCCTGGCTGCTTTCGGCCCGCGTCGTCGAGGCCCTCGATGAGCCGTCACTCGAGGCGGCGCTGGCGATCCTCGCCGAGGGGGAGCGGGCAGCCCTTCCCCGCGTCGTGGCCCGGCTGCGGCTTTCCAACCGCGAGGGGAACGGCGCCTGCTGGCTGCGGGCTGCCCTCGACGAGCTCGCCCCCCGCAGCGTCGACGAGCTCCCCATCAACCGCCCTTGGTCGAGCCTCCAGCCCTGGCTCGCCCATCGCGACGCTCCGCGCCTGGCCGACCTCCTCCGGGCCCGCGCCGCTATCGGTGGCCACGGGGCCGATTTCGCCGCTTGGGCCACTGCCTGCCTGCTGCGGTCGCGCGCCGAGCTCGACCCGCCGCCGCTTCTCGGCGGCCACGATCTGATCCGTGCCGGCTGTGACCCTGGCCCCGCTCTGGGGGAGATGCTTGTCCGGATCAGGGCCCTGCAGCTCGACGGCACGCTGACCTCCCCGGCCGAGGCGCTGGCCTGGTTGGCCCAGCGGCGGGCCCCGGGCTGACGAACGGGTCACCCCGGCGGGGCGTCCGGTTCGGGCAGATCTTCGATCCGCGTGAGGTGGAAGACGTCGAGGAACTTCCTCGTCGTTCGGTAGCTCGGGGCGCCGTCGTCGCCCGGGAACAACTCGAGGAGCCCGCGGCGGACAAGGAGCCGGAGGATGCTTGGCGAGGCGTCGCAGCCGAGCTCCACGAACCGATCCCGCGCCACCGGTTGATTCCAGGCGACGACGGCGAGAACGTCGAGGGCATCGGCGTCGAGGCGCACCAGCCGGGCCCGGCTCTCGATGACACGCCCAAGGGAGGCGTATTCCCCGCGGAGCCGCATCACCCAGCCATCGGCGAGCGACACGACCTCGTAGGGGCAGTTGTTCGCCCGGTACTGGCGGGCCAGGTCAGCGGCAATCTCGTCGATCTCCTGCGGACGCACTCCCCGCATCAGCGTGGCGACCCGCTTCGCCCCGAGCGGAGCCCCCCCGGGAAGGCCGACAAAGAGCAGGGCCTCGAGAATCGTGGCCGGGCTGACCCGGCAGGCGGAGTCATGCTCCCCCGACCCGAAATCATCCTCGTCGAGGTTTGGCGAGGGATCGACCTCGACACCGGCATCCCCGTCGGCCGGCGTTGTGCCGCCATACGGATCGGCCACCCCCATCATCGAGGCGAAGGCCCGCGCGAGTCGGTCGATCGACAGCCCGCCGTCGGCCGGCGCAGCAGTGATGCCCCCCGCAGCTGGGGCCGGTGGCCGGTCGTCCCCCTTCGTGGCCGGCGGGGACACCGCCTTGTCCTGCGCCGTCCGTCGCGACTTCGACATAGCCATCCGTGGCCCTCATCAGCGGCGCGGGAATCGGGAGGGGATCTCCCGACTTCCGGAGAAATCAATCATGGCTGATCGGTGGGAAACAAGCGCGGCTCGGTCCCTTTGCGCGAGCGTTTTCCCGGTTTTTTCATCTTCCGACGCTCATCGACACGGCGCCCTTCGCTCGTGGCGGGGACGCTCTTGAGGGGCTCCGGCGCGCCGTCGAGGGGTTCCCCCGGCCGTGCCGAGGCGAGGCGCTGGCGGATTCGGGCGGCATACTGCGGCGAGAGCTCGCAGCCGAGGTAGCGCCTCCCCAGCTTCGAGGCCACGGCGAGCGTCGTGCCGCTCCCCGCGAAGGGATCGATGACGAGGTCGCCCGGATGGCTCGAGGCCCGGATGATCCGGCCGAGGAGTTGCTCCGGCATCTGGCAACCGTGCCAGCCGGAGCGTTCCTTGAACGTCCCGCAGACACGGGGGAAGTACCAGGTATCCTCGTCGCGGGAAAATCCCTCGGGGAGGTCCTGCGGCCGGAGAATCCAGGTGTCGTCGGGGAGACGGCCGTTGGGATTGGCGCGGCGGTCGCCATAGACGAGCTCGCGCGCCGATGGAACGCGGATCGCCTCAGTGTTGAAGGTGAAGGTGGCGGGATCGCGGACAAACTGGAAGATGTGGGCGTGCGACCGGCTGAACTTCTGCCGGCAGTTGACGCCGAACGTGTAGTACCACACCACCCAACTGCGGCAGGTGAGCCCGAGCTCCCGCGTCGCCAGCACCTTCAGCTCGGCGGCGTATTCGTCGCCGATCGCCAGCCAGAAGGTGCCATCAGGACGGAGAACGCGGACGATCTCCCCCATCCAACGCTTCGACCAGGCGAGGTAGTCGTCGGCAGGGCGGCGGTCGTTGTAGGTGTCGTAGTCGTAGCCGATGTTGAACGGTGGATCGGCGAACGCCAGATGGGCGCAGCCGTCCGGGAGACCGGCGAGCGATTCGAGGCAGTCCCCCTCGAGGAGGAGATTGGCGGGGATCTCCCGGGCCGGGGTCGCCTCGGGCACCGGATCGCTGTGGTGGCTAGCGGCGCGGCGGGGCATTGGCAGGACTCCTTTCCGTGGACCATCTCGGGACGCCGCTGACGACCGGCGTCGCCCGACCAAGCACCAATCGACCTGCTCGTTGTCGGGGCTGCAAGCCCCAGGCCGCGTCAGCGACGTTCTGCGCTGTCGCTCAAGGGAAGCAGCCGGGGATCGAGGCAGGCCGAGACCGCCTCGTCGCAGGCCTGCGCCGCGGCAGGGGCACCGCTGTTGGTCGCCCCGAGGAGACAGAAATTGCGCCCCGGAGCCACCCAGGCCACGCAGGTCCAGGTGGTGTTGGAGCCGGCGTGGGAGAGCACCCGCCCGCCCCCCCAAGCCCGCTCATGGAGCCCCCAGCCGCCGGCGTAGTGCTCCCCGTCGCGGGGCGCGAGCCAGCGGGCCCAGTCGCGGGGCGACACGCCGAGACGTGGCTCATCACCCTCCCTCCTGTCACGGGTGAAGGCGAGGGCGAAGCGCGACCAATCCTCCATCGAGAGATGGACGCGCCCGGCTGGGCCCAGCGGCGGGGGATTGTCGATCCTCACCGGCTCCGTGACTCCCTCCCGCACGACATGCCCCCAGGCTCCCGCTCGGCCCTCCTCCGGCAGGGGGCCAAAGCCGGCCGTCCCGATCCCGAGCGGCTGGAAGACCTCCTCGGCGACGAGCTTTTCCCACGGCTTCCCCGCGCTCGATTCAACGATGTGGCCGAGGAGGGCGTAGCCGACATTCGAATAAAGGAAGCCGGGCTCGGCCGGGCGTGGTTGGGAGAGGAGCCATTCGAGGAGCCCGCGCCGCGCTGCAACCGGGTCGCTGGGATGAGTGCGATGGAGGGCCCACCAATCGGGATTGGCCGGAGCGCCACTGGTGTGTCGGAGAAGATCATCGATCGTCACGCTGCCCCACCGCGATGTCGCCAGCGCACCCCCTTCGGCTCCGTGGACCTCGGGGAAGCACTCGGCGAGCGTCGTGTCGGGGGAGAGCTTCCCGGCAGTCCAGAGCCGAGCGATCATCACGGCCGTCATCGCCTTCGTGCAGGAGCCGATGTGGACGAGATCCTCAGGGCGGGCCGGATCGACTTCACCATGCTTGCGCACGCCGCTGACCGCAAACACCCGCCGACCGTCAGCGTGGAATCGCCCTGCCCAGAGTGCCGGGAGGTCATGCCTGGTGCGGACTTCATCGAGCGTCGCCCGCAGATCCTCATTGCCCTCGGCCCGAATGGCACCGGGGGAGAGGACGACCACCAAAAGAACGATGGCGCTAGCGGCCACCAACGCCACGCCCACAGCGAAACGAGCCGGAGGGGCGATGGACGCGGATGTCATTTTTTGAAATCGCCGGCGCGGATGATAATCAGCTTGTCGGGGTCGATGTGGCGGCGGAAGGCATCCTGCACCTGCTGCGGCGTGAGGGCCTCTACCCGCTTTTCGTCCTCTGCCACGCGGGCAAAAGTTCGGCCGAGATCGAGGTTGGCGGCGAGCTGGCCGGCGATCGCGCCGTCGGACGAGCGGCCGGTCTTGCGGGCTTCGAGCCAGGCGGTCTTGGCGTCGGACAATTCCTGCTCACTCGGGCCCGACTGGAGGAACCGCGTCAGCTCCTCCAGCGCCGCGGTCTCCACCGCGTCGATGTTGGCAGGGTTGGTGATCGCATTGATCGTGAACCGGGCATCGTCTCCGCGCGGAGGGACCGACACGGACGATGTCACGCCGTAAGAAAGCCCCTCCTTCTGCCGAATCCGATCGCCGAGGCGGCTGGAGAGGGCGCCGCCGCCGAGGATGAAGTTGCCGATTTCGAGGGCCACCTCGTCGGGCGAATCGTCGTCGAGGGGAAAGGCCAGGCCCGCCGTGAACATGGCGTTGGCCTTGTCGGGCGTGAGGATGTCGTCCTTGACCCCCGTCACGTTGGCCTTCACCTTTCGCTCGATTCGCTCATAGGGCGTGGCGCTCTTCCAGCCGGCGAGTGCCTGGCGGACCTCCGCGACGGCCGCATCGGGGTCGAAGTCGCCGACGATCACCACCTCGCCGGTGGCGGCGGCGAGTTGGTCACGCCAGAGCGTCTTCACGTCATCGAGCGAGACGGCCTTGAGATCGCTGATGTTCTCCTCGATGGTGCGGGCGTAGCGCACATCACCTTTGGCGTAGTCGGAGAGGGCACGGCCGAGGGCAACGCCGGCGAGCATCTGCGGCTCGGTCTGCATCTGCGCCAGGCCCGCGAGCGACTGGGCCCGCATCTGCTCGAGCTCGTCGGCCGGGAAGGCGGGATCACGCAGAACCTCGCCGAGGAGACGGATCGCCTCCGGGAGGGTCGCCCGCTTCGCCTCCATGTTGAACGAGAGCACGCCGGCACCGCCGCCACCGCCGCCACGTCCGCCGCGGCGACCGCCCCCACCCATGCGGACGCCGAGTTCGTCGAACTTCTGCCGCAGCTGCTGCCGGTCGTATTTGCTCGTTCCCGCCATGAGCATCGTGGGGAGCATGCCGCTGGCGGTGGCGAGCCCGGCGAGCGACTTCTCGTTGCCATAATGGAGCGAAAGCGAGAAGGTGACCGTCTCGCCCCGGTTTTTCTTCTGAAGCAGTGCCACCTTCACGCCGTCGAGGTCGATGACGCGCGTCCGGGCCTCGATGATCTCCGGGCTGGGGTCGAACGCTTCCCCCGCCTCGACCGCCGCACCCCCCTTGTAATCCTTGACGAGATCAGCGATCGACTCGACTGCCGGCACGACGAGCCGCTGGGGGGTGTCGGCAGGGATGAAGATCCCGACGGTGCGGTTGTGGGGGTGGAAGTAGGTTTTCGCCACCCGATTGACGTCGTCGACGGTCGTGGCGGTGATCCGGTCACGCTGGAGAAACCACAGCCGCCAGTCGCCGAGGGCCGCGGCCGAGGAGAGCGCCTGGGCCATCGAGGCGGCATTGGCGATCGCGTTGTCGTAGCCGCGCTTCGTCCGGACCTTCGCCCGATCGAGCTCCTCGGCAGTAAACGGCGTTTCCCCGACCTTGTCGGCGATCCCCAGGAGCACCTTCTCCGTCTCCTCGAGCTTCCCCTCGGTCGGCTGGGCCATGAAGGAGAACAGCCCGGGATCGTGGGCATCATCGGCAAAGGCACTGGCGCTGGTGGCGATGGCGGGCTCGACGAGGTTCTTCTCCAGCCGCCCGATCTTGTCTTCCGTGAGGATGCTTGCGAGCATCGAGAGCGGGGCCCAGTCGGCATGGGCCGAGGCAGGCATGTGGTAGGCCGCCATCACCGCACCAACCTTGCCGACGCGGCGCAGGATCACCGTCCGCTCGCCGTCCTGGGCCGGCTCCTCGGTGTAGGTGGCATTCAGCCGCCGTGTCGGCTTCGGGATCGAGCCGAGGTATTTTGTCGCCAGTTCGAGGGCCTTGGCCGGCTCGAACTTCCCCGTCACGATGAGCACGACGTTGTCCGGCTGGTAGAAGCGCTCGTAGAAGTCGCGGAGATTTTCGATCGGCACGCGCTCGATGTCGGAGCGGTTCCCGATCGTCGACTTGCCGTAGTTATGCCATTCGTAGGCCGCCGCCTGGACGCGCTGCGAGAGAACTCGCTCCGGGCTGTTCTCCCCGCGCTCGAACTCATTGCGGACAACGGTGAACTCGGAGAGGAGATCCTCCCGCTTGATGAAGCTGTTGACGAGCCGGTCGCACTCGAGGTGGATGGCGAAGTCGAGGTTTTCGTCGCTGGCCGGGAGGGTCTCGAAGTAGTTCGTGCGGTCGATGTTCGTCGTGCCGTTGAAGCTGGCGCCATGGTCGCGCAGCGCCTTCGGCACCTCCGGGAAGGTCGGCGTCCCCTTGAAGACGAGGTGCTCGAGGAGGTGGGCCATCCCCGCCTCGCCGTAGCCTTCGTGGCGCGAGCCGACGAGGACCGTCATGTTGACCGTGATTGTCGGCCGCGACGGATCGGGGAAGAGGACGAGCCGGGCGCCGTTGTCGAAGACGTACTCGGTCACCCCTTCGACGGCGGCGAGCGGCTGCGGAGGTGCCGCGGGGAGCGGGGAGACGAGCATGGCGACCATGGCGAGAAGGGGTGAGCCGATGAGGCAGAGAGCGCGCCTGGGGAGAGAGGCGCCGGAAAAACGGCGGAGCATGGCGATGGTTCCTTCCCTGCGAGGTTGGGACGGTGTTCCGGGGGAGGATAGCACCATGGGGAGCGGAGGAGAACCGGCTGGGGTCGGCCGCGGTCACCGGCGGGGAAGCGACGGGCCCAGCAACGCAATCAAGGGGTCACCGGGGCATCTCGGCGAGGAGCTTCTTCAGCCGCTCCGCCCACGGTCGCTCCATCGTCAGCGTGGCGACGCGGTCGTCCGGATCGGCCAGGAGCGGATCGGCGGCAAGCGCCCGGGCGAGATGGTCGCGGGCCTCGTCCTTCCGGCCGCGCTCGGCGACGATCACCGCGAGCGTCGCCCAGGCGCCACCGTCCTCGCCGCCGGAGAGTTTCACCGCGGTGCGTGCGGCCCGCTCCGCCTCCGCGGGCCTGCCGGCATCGAGGAGCGCTTCGCCCAGCCCCCAGGCCGCGGCGAAGGATTGCGGCTCCTTGCGGAAGGTGTCCTCCCAGAGCGCGACCGGATCGTGCCAGACCGCCTGCCGTCGAACGCATCCCACGGCGAGGAGAGCGACTGCGGCCATGGCGGCTACCACCGCTCCCCGGCGGGCCGCAGATCCTTCCGGCCACCACGGCCTGTCGAGGAGGCTGGCGACGATGATCGCGACGCCCACCATGGGCAAATAGAGGTAGCGGTCGGCAGCCGGCTGGAAGATCGGCCAGAGATTGGCTACGGGGAGGATCGAGAGGACGATGACCGCGGCGGCCAGGACGATCCGCCGGTCGTGCCGGGCCCCCCAGGCGAGCGCCGCGGTCAGCAGCGCGAGCACGAGGATCGCGCGCGGGAGGGGGAGGTGATCGAGCGACGAGAGTTTGTAGTCGGCGCTCTGGTTGAAGGGCCAGAGGATGAGCTGCGCGTCGAGGGCGAGGATCCGCGGCTCGATCGAGAGCGCGGTAAGGAACGAGCCGCCGAGGGGGAGCGGCTTGCCGAAGATCCGCGACTCCGCCGGCTCGAGGAGAAACCGGGCGGCGAGGAACGCGATCACCACGAGCGTCGTGCCGCCGATCGCCATCCCCCAGAAGCGCCGCGGTCCTCTCCGGTCGAAGAGTGCCCCGGCGACCAGCAGGAGCGGCGGCAGCACAATCCCAGATTCCTTGCTCGCGATGGCCACCAGGGCGCAGCCCATGCAGGCCGCCACCCTCCAAGCCGTGCCGTCCGCCGGTCTCTCGGCCGCGTCGTGGGGTTGCGCCGGGGAGCGGCCCAGCGCGAGGACCAACGCGGTGAGGGTGAACGTCGCGACGAGGAGATCCTCCCGGTAGCTCGGCTCGCAGACGGTCTCGGTGACGATCGGATGGAGGGCGAAGAGGAGCGCGCCTACAACCGCCGGCGTGAGCAGCCCGGGCTCCGGCCGCCCGCTGCCGGGGCGATCGTCCCCGAGCCGATCGAGGAGGAGCCAGACGAGCACCACGTTAATCCCGTGGAGAAGGACGCTCGTGAGGTGGTAGCCAAAGGGGCTTTTCCCCCCCAGCGCGGCGTCGAGCATGAGCGACGCGAGCATCGCCGGCCGGTTGAAGTCGAGGACATCCATCCCCAGCACACGGCCGCTCAACACCGCCGGCCAGTTCGCAGCATCGTGAATGAAAGGATCGGTAAGGATCTGGAGGCGGGAGTCATAGACAAATCCGCCCCGCAGCGCCGGCACGAAGGCGAGGAGGGTCGTGGCGGCCAGCAGGCCGATCGTCCACCAGCGCTCCCGACCGAGCGCGGTCATGCTCACCCTCCGACGGCCAGCCGTAGGGCCACGCGGCAGGCCGTCTCGTAGGCCGCCAGATCGAGCTGCTCCTTCGTCGTGTGGATCTCCATCTGGCCGCAGCCGAGTGTCACCGTGGGAACGCCGTTGACCGCCATCCAGTTGGCGTCGAGGCCGCCGTTGGAGACCTCCGTCCGCGGCTCGAGCCCCTCGGCCCGGACCGCATCGATCGCCGCGACGACACACGGCTGGTCATCGCCGAGGCGGAAGGCCTCGTAATCGAGATGGCCGTCGCAGACGACCTTGCCGCACTTGCCAGCGGCATTCTTGACCCGCTTGGCGGCGTCCTTGAAGGCCGTCTCGATCGCCTTGATGATCTTCTTCCGGAAGGCGGAATCGTGGCTGCGGGCCTCGATCCGCAGATGGGCCGACTCGGCGACGACATTCGTGGCGGCGCCGGAATGGATGACGCCGACGTTGCTCGTCCCCCGCTTCCCCTCCTTCTCGATCAGACCGTGCCAGCCATGCTCGACAAGGTCGGCAACGGCGAGCGCCGCGATCGCGATCGCCGAGATCCCCTTCTCCGGGGCGACGCCGGCGTGGCTCGGCATCCCCTCGATCGCGACATCCATCCGGTAGCCGCCGGTGGCACCGACGGTGATCTTCTCGACAGCGCCGCCGTCGAAATTGAAGGCCAGAGCGGGCTTGCCGAGATCGACGGCGGAGACATACCGGGCCCCGTACAGCCCCACCTCCTCTTGGATCCCGAACAGGAACGTCAGTGGCGGACAGGGCAGCCCGCGCCGCAGGACCTCCAGCGCCGTCGTCAGCACGACGCCGACCCCGGCCCGGTCGTCGGCGCCGAGGCCCGTGGTTGGGTCGGCGCTCTTCACGTACCTCCCGGCGACTACCGGCTTGGCCCCAACGCAGACCGGCACCGTGTCCATGTGGGCCATGAACAGCCGGCGCGGGCCGGGCACCGTGCCGGGGAGTTTGACGATGAGGTTGCCGACGTTGCCCTTCGTGGGCGTCTTTGTGTGGGCGTTGTCGAAGTGGATCGCGGCAGCGGGGCAGCCGGCGGCCTTGAGGTGGTGGACGATCCGCTCGGCGATTGCCTTCTCGTCACCGGAGACCCCGGGAATCGCGAGGAGATCGAGGACGAGCTTCCGGGCCGCGGCCAGATCGGGCGTCGGCACGGCGCCCCCGGCAGGCTGTCGTACACTGGCGGCAGTGCGCTTGGATTTGACCGGACGGGAGGGCTTGGAGGCTGCCATGAGAGTGTTCCTCGCGGGGATCATGCAGGGCTCGCACGTAGCGGCGCTGGTCCATGATCAGAACTATCGGGCCGAGCTGCGCGACGTCGTGCAGCGGGCTTGGCCCGAGGCGGAAGTCTACGACCCGCATGCCGGTCATGCCAATTCGGTCGGCTACTCCCTCGAGCGCGCCCGCGAGGTCTTCGACGGGCACGTGGCGATGTGCCGCGAGTTCGATCTCGTGATCGCGTTCGTCCCCGAAGCGTCGATGGGGACCGCGATCGAGATCTGGGAGGCCTGCCGCCACGGCCGGGCGGTGATCACGATCACGCCGCTGGTCCACAACTGGGTCGTTCAGCTGACGAGCCTGGCGGTGTATCGAGACCGGGAGGCGTTCGAGGCGGCCCTCACCTCAGGGGAGATCGACCGCCTCCTCCTCCGCCACGCCACCGGGCGGCGAGCCTGACGGCCGCGGCGAGGGCTGGGCCTCCCGACTCGTCGACGCCGGCCACCGGCACGTTCGTGGCCGCGGCGTCGAGCCATTCGGCCTTCAGCAGCCTCTCGGTCGCTGCGTCGGCCGCCATCACGACCTCGGCCGACACCAGCGCCGCCGCCACCAGCGCGTGGACCCGCTCGTCTTGCCGCGCCGCGGGGAGATCGGCGGGGCCGACATGGATCGCGACCGGCACGCCAGTTTCGACCGCAAGATCGGCGAAGATTCCCGCATGGAGGACGAGGATCACGGCGGGATCGAAGCCGTCGACCGCCTCCGCGATCGCCTGTCGGGCCGTCTCGCGGACGAGGCCGAGGAGCGGGGCCGGGATCGTCGGGCTGGTGTCGAGAAAGGCCTGGGGATTGCCGTCGCGGACGGCCCGGGCAAACGTGCGATTGGCGGCGGCGATGTCGCGCAGATGAATGCCGTGGAGCCCCGGCGTCGGGGCCGCGAGCGCCGACACCGAGGCCGGACCGCACGCCAGCACCTCGATCCGCTCCGAGAGGAGCCAGTCACGGCAGCGGAACACGCGGCTGTGAGGTGGATCGCAACAGCCGTGATCGACAAGAAGCAGCCGCATACCGATCGTCGCCCCTTCCATCGGCTCACCACCATCCGGCCTGCCGGCCGACGGCCAGTCCGAGGGCCATCCACGCGGCCGCCCCCCAATCGTCTGCCATGATCCCCAGTCCGCCATGCCCTCGGTCGAGTTGACGGCAGGGAAAGGGCTTCCAGATGTCAAAGAGACGATGGAGGAGGAACGCTGCCAGGAGGAGCGTCGGCGACCGTTCGCCGGCCGGCACGAGGAGCAGCCCGAGGGGGACACTCGCCATCTCGTCCCAGACAATCGCGCCGGGATCGCTGCCGCGCCCCATCTGGCGCGCGGCGAGGCCGCAGATCGGAATGCCGACAACGCACAACAGGACCACCACGGCCGCCTCGACCTCGAGGGGGCATTCCAAGCGTGCGGCTGCGGCCGACAGTCCGATGCCGAGGGCGGCCCCGAACGTGCCCGGGGCGCGGGGGATCCGCCCCACCCACCCGCAGGTGGCAAGGACCACCGCCGGCTGCGACCAGGGAACATGCTCGGCGGCGCTCGCTGCCCAGGGGGCAGGGGCTGGGGGGGGCGATGTCATCGGGAATGGGCTCGGGCACGTCTGAGCGGGAGCGGGGCGGTCGTGGTCGCGATGCCAATCCGACCGGGCAGTAGTCTACGGCCCCGTTCGCGGCCCGTCCTCCGTGCCGGAAGGAGAGCGGTGGAGTAGAATGCTCCGCTTCACCCCCCACCCGAGTTTCCGCACAGGCGATCATGGAAAGCACGCCGGCTCCCGCCGATCCTGCCGGCATCGGCAGGATCGAACTCGTTGAGTTCCCCCACCCGGCCCTCCTGCGGCGCACGAGCCCGCTGGTGCGGATTGACGACGACCTCTGCGACGCCATCGATCAGATGTTCGAGATCATGTACGACGCTGTCGGGGTCGGCCTGGCAGCCAATCAGGTCGGCCTCCCCTACCGGTTGTTCATCGTCAATCTCGAGGCCAACCCCGACTCCGGTGAGGAGCTTGTGTTCATCAATCCGACCCTCTCCCGGCCGCGCGGAACGGCGCTCCAGGAGGAGGGGTGCTTGAGTTTGCCCGGCTTGCGGATGGACGTCCGCCGGCCGGAGAAGGTGGTGCTGGAGGCCTGGACGCTCGAGGGGGAGCAGGTCCGTCTCGATATCGACGGCTTCCTCGCCCGCGTCGTCCAGCACGAGTTTGACCACCTCGAGGGGCGGCTGTTCACCGACCGCCTCCCGGAAGCCGCGGCCCTCGAAGCCCGCCGGGTCCTCGACACGATGCACGAGGTGTACGTCGGCAAGCAATCGCGCGGGGAGCTCCCTCCCGACGCCCACTTCCACGCCGAGTTAACGCGACTCGAGGCCGCGCGCTGCACGCCTACTGGTCCGGCCCGGGGGCGTGCCTGATGGAGCCAGCACCCAGTCCGGGAAAGGTGGCCGGACTGCGGATCGTGGTCATGGGCACTGGGCCGTTTGCCGTGCCGATGTTTCGGGCGCTCCTCGCTTCCCCTCACCGGGTCGTCGCGCTGGTCACCCGCCCCGACAAAGCGGCGCCGGGCCGGCGCGCCCCCGTCAATCCGATGCGCGAGGCGGCGGAGGGGGCTGGCGTTGCGGTGACCGCGCCGCAGCGGATCAACGACCCAGCGGCGATCGACGAGCTTGTGACCCTCGCGCCCGATCTTCTTGTTGTTTGCGACTACGGGCAGATCCTCGCGCCGGCCGTGCTCGGCGTGGCTCCGCTCGGCGGCATCAATCTTCACGGCTCGCTCCTCCCCCGGCACCGCGGCGCGGCGCCGGTGCAGTGGGCGATCCTCGCCGGCGACGAGGTCACCGGCGCCTGCTGCATTCACATGACCCCGCAGCTCGACGGCGGCAGCGTGATCAATGCCCGCTCGACGCCGATCGGCGCGACCGAGACCGCCGCGCAGCTCGAGACCCGGCTAGCGGCCTTCGGGCCCGAGCTTGTGCTCGAGGCCATTCATCGGGTGGCGGCGCTGCACCGGCCGGCCGGGGCCGTCGGCACACCGCAAGATCCAGCGCTGGTCACCAAGGCACCGCGGCTCTCCAAGGCCGACGGGATCGTCGATTGGAATCTCCCTGCGGCGCGGATCGCGCGGATGCCGCGCGGCCTCGATCCCTGGCCGCGGGCGACGAGCTTTCTCCACACCGGCGGGGGCGATTGTGGCGCGGGCCCGACGCGGCTGGTGCTCGAAGAGGTCGTCGAGGGCCCCGCGGCACCGCCCGGCACGCCCCCCGGCGGAATCGTCGTCGCCGACGACTCAGGCGTTGTGGTTGCCTGTGGCGACGGCAGCACGGTGATCATTCGCCGGATCGTGCCCGAGGGACGGCGGTCGATGGCCGTGGACGAGTTTCTCCGCGGCCGCTTTCTCGGCGCGAGCGCTCGGATGGGCCAGGCGTGAAGGGCCACCGTCGGCGGGAGGGCGATGATCAGCGATCTCCGGTCGATTGACGCACCGCTGACGCCAGCCGTACCTTACTCTGGCCATTCATGGATCGAGCCATCCAGGGCCTGTTCGAGCGCGTTGGTGCGAG
>JBAWVV010000015.1:0-23858 GCA_037147115.1 Planctomycetia bacterium
CGCGTCGGCCCTGACCGCATTCCATGGAATCGTTTCGGCGGTTCCCGCTTCGAACGCTGCCGACCGCCGATGGATCTCGGCCATCCATTCACTCGAGAGCGGCGGCAACGCGTCTTCGGGGACGGTGTCCCAGAGGGCCTCGATCAACTCCAGACGGTCGGCGACGGGGAGTTGGGAGGCGTCGGTCAACAGCGAGTTGAGATCGCTCATGGGCAGCAGCCTCGTCGAGGGTGCGTTGGGACTCGACCGGGAAATATACGGGCGTTCACCCAGTGGGTCAATCGACGTCGCGGGCGGCCGGCGCCGTGTGCTAGTCGGCGACGGAAGGGTATTTCGCCCCGGTCGTCGAGATGGTTGCGGAACATCTCCTGGCTGTGTCCCTTCAACCGCTCTTCCGCATTCCCTGGGGGGTTGGTCAGACTCGTGTGGTTAACCCACGCTCTTCCAGGGATCCGTCTGCGATGCGATCGTTCTTTCATCCGATCAAGCGTGCGTTCCGGAGCCTGTTGGGAACAGAGGCCGTCCTCCGTCAGTTGCGGGAGGCGGAGCGGCAGCGTCGCCGCGATGCGCTGTGCCTCGGGAATGCGATCCAGTATGCGGCGGCCGATCAGGCTGAGGTTCGGGCGTTGCCGGAGTATGCGCGGGTGGCGGACGTGGCGCGGCTGCTGCAGACCTGCCGCGTGGAAGGGGAGACAATGGTCCGCGTCGGTGGGGAGATCGACGGCGGATATGTGATGCTCGATGCGCTTCGGCCGCCGGCGGTGACGGCCGGCTATAGCTTCGGCGTGGGGCATGACGTGTCGTGGGATGTGGCGGTGGCCGGGCGGGGGATCGATCTTTTCTTGTATGACCACACGGTGAAGCGGCTGCCCGAGCCGGTGCCGCGGGGGAGATTTGTCCGCACGGGGATCCGCGGGCGGGAGCCGGTGGCGGGTCAGAAGACGATTGCAGAGGTGCTTGCCGACAACGGGCATGCCGGCCGCCGTGACCTCGTGCTCAAGATGGACATCGAGGGGGCGGAGTGGCCGGTGCTCGAGGAGGTATCGAGCGCGACGCTTTCCTGTTTTGCCCAGATCGTGGTTGAGCTGCATGGGTTGATCGACGTGCTCACGCCGGAGGGGCATGCGCGGATCGTCGCGGCGCTGGGCAAGCTGGCCCAGACGCACCAGCCGATCCATGTCCATGGCAACTGCTACGAGGTGCCGGTGTGGATCGGGGGACTCGTGCTGCCACAGGTGCTCGAAGTGAGCTACGTGCGGCGGGCTGACCACACGGGGAGGTTCGCCCCCCGGGACGAGGTTTTTCCGACCGGACTCGACCGGCCGAATCTGCCCGACATGCCGGATGTGTATCTAGGGCGGACGTTCTCGTCGCCGGCAGCGGGGCTCGTCGCCGATTGGCGAAAATAAATCTGGCCTTCCGTGGACGACCCGCCTAGACTTTTCTTGGCCGTGGACGACCGACCGGGCGAGTACCGGTTTGGCCGTTTCCGACCGATCGTTCCCCAGTGACGGCTGGGGAGAAAGCCACCCGGCGGCGGCGTGCGTGCAGGCACCGCGACGGCTGGGATTCCTCGTAACCAAAGGAGGTGATTCAGTGACGCATAGCGACTGTACCAGGAGGCTGCGCCGCTGATGGCGGGTCGACGGGTCTGCCGTTGCCGCAGCCCGTCTGCAGGGAGTCGGTTTTGAGATCTCCCTGCTGACGAACTCTCTATGGCTGCCGCCCCCGCGAGGGGGCGGCAGTTTTTTTTGCGCCGAGGCCTTTTTGAGGCATTCCAGCCTCTCCATCCGGCGCGGCGAAGTGGGCTTCCCGGTGGTATTCTTAGGAAGTCTGCTCCGTCGGTATTTGGGTGGGAAGAGAGCGTGGGCAGACCGATGGGGGCCAGTCCGTTGACACCTGCCCGTTTCCCAACCACGAGTCGATGGGGCGCCTTTGGCACCGCGGTGGTGTCGCTTCTCCTTGCGTGGCTGGCCGGGCTGGCGGGGATCGGGCCCTCTGCCGCCGAGGGGCCGGCGGCCGTGCCCGCGAGCGACAGTCCCGAGTTTTTTGCCGCCAGGATCGCCCCGCTTCTGGCCACGCACTGCGTGGCGTGCCACGGGCCGGAAAAGCAGGAGGGGGGCCTGCGGCTCGATTCGCTGGCCGGGCTTTCGACGGGAGGGGAGGCCGGGCCGGTGATCGTACCGGGATCGGCGGAGGAAAGTGTCCTCGGAGGCGCGATCGGATATGCCGATGAGGCCCTCGCCATGCCCCCCGACGGGAAACTGGCCGACGAGGCGATTGCGGCGATTCAGGGCTGGATCAATGGCGGGGCCCATCATCCCGACGGGTTGATCGAAACGCCGCTGCTGAAGCCGCCGTTTGACCCGGTCGCGAAGCGGGCCTTCTGGTCGCTCACGGCCCCGCTCCGCGCGCCGCTTCCGGCCATCAAAGATCCCACCCACGTCGCCAATCCAATCGATGCCTTTGTGGTCGCCCGGCTTGACGCGGAGGGGATCGAACCGGCCGCTGTCGCCGACAAGCCGACGCTCCTGCGCCGGGCGTCGTTCCTGCTGACGGGACTGCCGCCGACGCCCGACGAGATCGACGCCTTCTCGGGCGACGAGTCGCCGGAGGCCTGGGATCGGGTGATCGAGCGATTGCTCGCCTCGCCGCGCTACGGCGAGCATCAGGCCAGGCATTGGCTCGACGTCGTTCGCTACGCCGACTCCAACGGCCTCGATGAAAACATCGCCCATGGCAATGCCTGGCGCTATCGCGACTGGTGCATCACCGCGTTCAACCGCGACGAACCCTTCGACGCCTTTGTGCGGGCCCATCTGGCCGGCGACCTCCTCGTCGAAGAGGGGATGGCCCCGGCGCGGCGGGCGGAGTTGCTGACGGCCACCGGATTTCTGGCGATGGGGCCGAAGGTCCTCGCCGAGGGGGACCAACAAAAACTCCTTGCCGACATCATCGACGAGCAGATCGACACGACCGGCAAGGCATTCATGGGGCTGTCGCTCGGCTGCGCCCGCTGCCACGACCACAAGTTCGATCCGGTCTCCCAAGCCGATTACTACGCCCTCGCCGGTGTCTTCAAGAGCACGCAGACGATGGAGTCGCTGGCGCGAATCGCGAAGTGGCATGAGAACGACGTCGCCAGCCCCGCGGAGCATGCCGCGATCGCCGCCGCCCAGGCTCGGTTCGCCGAGCAGAAGAAACAGATCGACGAGCTCGTGGCGGGCACGCGGGCGACGCTCGCTCAGGGGGCCTCGGCGGCGACAGGCGCGGCGGCCGAGACCGGGAGTGCGGCGGCTCCTGCGGAGATCCCCGAGGAGCAGTTTCCCGACGATGTGAAGGGGAAACTCGCGGTGCTTCGCGAGGAAGTGAAGAAGGCCGAAGGGGCGATACCACCGTTACCGACAGCGATGGGCGTCAAGGACGGGGTGGCGGAGGAGGCGCGGATCGCCGTCCGCGGCAGCCATCTCACCCTCGGCAGGCGCGTAAGCCGTGGGGTGCCTGTCGTGCTCGAGATCGAGAGGGCGCTGGCGGCCCCGCCGGCGGGGAGCGGGCGGAAGGAATTAGCGGCGTGGCTCACCGATCGGCGTCATCCGCTGACGGCGCGGGTGTTTGTCAATCGGCTGTGGCGCTGGCACTTCGGCCGGGGGATCGTTCCCACCACCGACAACTTCGGATTCCAGGGGGAGAAGCCGACCAATCAAGCGCTCCTCGATTGGCTGGCGGTGGAGTTTGTCGAATCGGGCTGGTCGGTCAAGCAGATGCACCGGCTCATCCTCCGGTCGCGCACGTGGCGGCTGTCGAGTGACCAGGCGGCGTGCGCGACGAGGAATCGGGCCGAGGAGGTCGATGTCACGAACGTACTCCACTGGCGCGGCGATGTCCGTCGGCTCGAGGCGGAGAGCGTTCGCGATGCCACGCTCGCGGTCTCGGGACTGCTCGACACCACGATGGGGGGCTCGATGCTCCATGTCGCCAATCGGGCCTTCCTCTTCGACCACACCTCGATCGACGGCACGAAGTACGACTCACCGCGGCGGAGCATCTATCTGCCGGTGATCCGCAACCATCTCTACGACGCCTTTTGGCTGTTTGATTGCACCGATGGTGCGGTCCCCAATGGCAACCGGGGGACGTCGACGGTCGCCTCGCAGGCGCTCTATCTCCTCAATAGTGAGTTTGAGCTTGGCTGCGCCGAGGCGCTCGCCAAGGGGATCCTGGCCGCGGCACCGGCCGATGCCAGCCTGCGCCCCACGATCCTCTATCGCCGGGTGGGTGGCAGGATGCCGACGGAGTCCGAGGCGCGGCTCGTCACCGAGGCGGTACGCGACCTCGAGGGGGCGCTTGCGGCCGATGGCGTCGCTGAGGGGGAGCGAGCGCTGCGGGCCTGGACGGCGGTCGCCCAGGCGCTCCTGGCCGGCAATGAGTTTTTGTTTGTTCGCTGAATCCCCCATCGGCCCCAAAAGGATCCCGCCGGCGATGCCCCCCATCGACACCCACTCCTGCGACGGCTGCCTGGCGACGAGCCGGCGGGGGATGCTCCGGGCGAGTGCCGCCGGATTTGGCTGGCTTGCCGCGCAGGCGCTGCTCGCCGGCGAATCGATCGGGGCCCTTCCTCCCGCCGATGCCCCTTATCGGGTGCCGGCGCGGGCCAAGCGGGTGATCTTCATGTTCATGAAGGGGGGGCCGTCGCAAGTCGACACCTTCGACTACAAGCCGAAGCTCCAGGCTGACAACGGCAAGGAACTGCCGTTCGACAAGCCGCGGGTCCAGTTTGCCCCCACCGGCAACCTCCTCGGTTCGCCGTGGAAGTTCCGCCAGTATGGCCAGAGCGGGATCCATGTCAGCGAGCTCTTTCCCCATGTTGCCCGGCATGTCGATGACATCTGCTTTCTGAACTCCTGCCACGGCACCAACTCCGCCCACGGCGGCGCTGTCCTCAAGCTCCACACCGGCAGCGACACGTTCGTCCGGCCAGGGATGGGCGCCTGGGTCAATTACGGCCTGGGGACCGACAACGACAACCTCCCCGGCTTCCTCACGATCTGCCCGACGCTCGCCCATGGCGGCCTCAACAACTGGAACTCCGCTTTCCTTCCGGCGGAGTATCAGGGGGTGCCGCTGGGGGTCGCGAGCCGACCGGCGACCGAAGCGCGCGTGAAGTACATGGGGAATCCACGCTGGAGCACGGCCGTGCAACGCCGGCAGCTCGATTTTCTGTCGGCGCTCGATGGTGCGGCGGGGCTTCCGGCCGACGGCCAGCTCAACGCCCGGCTCAAGTCATTCGAGCTTGCCTTCCGCATGCAGGCAGAAATGCCGGGGCTCCAAGATCTTTCCCAGGAGACGCCAGAGACGCTCGCGCTCTATGGGATCGACGAGGCACGGACGGAGAACTTTGGCCGGCAGTGCCTGATGGCGCGGCGCTTCGTCGAGGCGGGGGTGCGGTTCGTGCAGGTGACCCACAGCGACGGAAAAGTGCAGTGGGACCAGCATGGCGATCTCCTCGCCGGTCATACCGAAAAGGCTGCGGAGGTCGACAAGCCGATCGCCGGCTTGCTCCTCGATCTGAAGCGCCGCGGGCTTCTCGACGACACGCTCGTCGTCTGGGGAGGGGAGTTCGGCCGCACGCCGGTGGCGCAGGGGAAGGATGGCCGCGACCACAACCCCGACGGCTACACGATGTGGATGGCCGGCGGCGGCGTGAAGGGGGGGCAGCGCTACGGTGCCACCGACGAGTATGGCTACTACGCCGTCGAGAACCGGATGCACATCCACGACATCCATGCCACGATGCTCTGGCTTTTGGGGATCGATCACCTCAAGCTCACCTACCGTCACGCCGGCCGTGACTTCCGGCTCACCGACGTGGCGGGCCACGTCCACCACGGGGTCATGGCATAAATGACGAAGCTCCATCGGGCGACGATCGGTCTTCTTTTTGCGACAGCGTGTTGCCTCGGGCCGCGCGGCACATCCGCGGCCGAGAGCCCGAGCTTCGTCAACGACGTCGAGCCGGTACTGACGCGCTACGGCTGCAACTCCGGCGGCTGCCACGGCAAGCTCGCCGGCCAAAACGGCTTTCGGCTCTCGCTGCGTGGCTATGCCCCAGAGGCCGATCATGCGGCGCTTGCCACCGAGGAATACGGCCGGCGGATCGGGGGGCTCGATCCAGCCGAGAGCCTTCTCCTCCTCAAGGCCACCGGCGGATTGCCGCATGGAGGAGGGAAGCTGTTTGCTCGCGACAGTGCGTCGGCGCGGACGCTTTGCGACTGGATCGCCGGCGGAGCGCCAGGGCCGGTCGCCGACGAGCGGCGCGTCGTGGCCGTCAGCGTGGCACCAAAGGAGATCGTGCTCGCCCCCGGCGAAGTGAGGCAGCTTGTGGTCACGGCCACTTGGAGCGACGGCACGGCGAAGGAGGTGACGGCGCTTGCCCGGTTTCATTCCAACGACAACGCCTATGCCACGGTCTCGCCCGACGGCATCGTGCGCGGGGAGCAGCATGGGGAGGTGGCGGTCGTCGTCTCCTATGCCGGCCTCGTCGACACCGTCGTGATCTCGAGCCCGTTTCCGCAGGAAGTGGCAGCGGAGCGGTTTGCCGCCCGCCGCAATGTCGTCGACGACCATGTGATGGAGAAGCTGCGGGCCCTTCGTATCCCACCGGCGGATGATTGCGACGACGCCACGTTCTTCAGGCGCCTTTTGCTCGACCTCGTCGGCACGCTCCCTGATCCAGAGGAGGTGCGGGCCTTTCTTGCCGACACCTCCCCCGACAAGCGGGCGCTGCTGGTGGAACGGCTCTTTACGGCACCAGAGTTCACCGACTTCTGGACGCTCCAGCTCTCCGATCTCCTCCAGAACCGGAAGGAGCGGGATCATGATGTCCGTGGGGTGAAGGGGGTGCGATCGTTCCACGCCTGGCTCCGCGGTCAGGTGGAGGCCAACCGTCCCTGGAATGAGCTGGCGCGCGACGTGCTCACGGCCCGCGATGCCGCGCCGGCAGTGGGATGGTGGATCGTCACGGTCGGCGAGAAGCAGGCGGTCGAATCGGAGGCGGCCGACTCCGCCGCTCAGGCCTTTCTCGGGGTGCGGATCGGCTGTGCCCGCTGCCACAACCATCCGCTCGAGAAATACACCCAAGACGACTATTACCACTTCACGGCCTTCTTCTCCCGCGTGGCCCTCGATCGCCGGCCGCCGGCTGAAGGGGCGACGCTGCTCCTGGTCGGATCGCGGCAGCAGCGCGACCTCGAGCGGCAGAAGGGGGGAGTGGAGCAGGAGGTGGCGAAGCTCGAGGCGCCGACTGGTGACGGGGGGCAGCCAGCCGATCCATCTCAGCCTGCCAATCCAGCGCAGATCGAGGCCAAGCGGAAGCAGATCGAGCAGCTCGCCGGTGAGATCGAGAAGGCCAGGAGCGCAGCGGTGACCGCCACGCAGCCGCGGACGGGGCGGCAGCTGCCGCCGCAGGGGCTCGATCGGCGCGCCGCGGAGATTGCCGCCGGCGCCGACCCGCGCGAGTCTCTCGCCGAGTGGATCGTCTCCCCCGACAACCCCGCCTTCGCGGCGGCGATCGTCAACCGCCTCTGGAAGCATTTCTTCGCCGTTGGGCTCGTCGAACCGGTCGATGATCTGCGGGCCACGAATCCCCCGAGCAACGCGCCACTCCTCGCGGCCCTGGCGGGAGAGTTTGTCCGCTCCGGTCATGATCTCCGTCATGTCATGAGGTTGCTGGTCAACTCGCGCACCTACCAACTCGCCTCCGACACCACCGCGGAAAGCGCCAACGACCGCCGCTTCCATTCCCACTACTACCCTCGCCGTCTCCCCGCCGAGGTTCTCGCCGACGCGATCGCCAAGGCGACGGCCGTCCCCGATACGTTCGCCGGGGTGCCGGAGGGAACGCGCGCGATCCAGCTCCCTGGCCCGCAGGCCGATTCCTACTTCCTCGCCACGTTTGGCCGTTCCGACCGGGTGACGGCCTGTGCCTGCGAACGCTCAGGCGATGTCACCCTCCCGCAGCTTCTCCATCTCCAGAACAGCGACACGATCCTCGACAAGATCCGTCGCGACGACGGCACCCTGGCACGCCTCTTGGCGGCGACTGCAGCCGGCCCAGCCGATCCGCTCGTCGAGGGCTTGTTCCTCGCCACGGTCAGCCGACTGCCACTTCCTGCGGAGCGGGCGGCTGTCGATGCGGCGCTGTCGGGGGCCGATCGGGGGGAAGGGGCCTCCGACCTGCTCTGGGCACTGCTCAATGCCAAAGAGTTCACGTTCAACCATTGATGGGGGGGCGGTTTTTGCCGCCACACAGCCACGATGTACGACATCATCTCCGGCCGATCGGCAGCGAATGCTGGCTTTTCGCGGCGCAGTTTTCTCCGCGTCGGCGGCCTTGCGCCCCTCGGGCTAGGGTTGCCAGAGCTGCTCGCTGCCGAAGCGGCGGGAGGGCCGGCAGCCCGGGCCCGGTCGGTGATTCTCGTCTTCCTCGGTGGCGGGCTATCGCACCACGACTCCTTCGATCCCAAGCCCGATGCGGCGGAGGAGGTCCGGGGCAAGTACGGCACGATTCCCACGAGCCTGCCGGGAGTGCGGATCGGCGAACTCCTCCCGAGGATGGCCCAGACGCTTTCGTCGGTCTGTCTGGTGCGCAGCGGCGCTCACACCAACGACCACCACGAGACCGCCACGAATTGGGTCCTCTCGGGCCGGTTCGGCACGCCGTTTGGTGACTGGCCCGCCATCGGGGCCGTGGCCGCCCACGAGTGTGGCTTCGGCGGTGAGTTGCCGCCGTATGTGGCCATTCCGCGCAATCCCTCCTTCACCTGGGAGCTGGGAAAAAGCGCCTTCCTCGGGGGGCGTTACGAGAGCTTCAAGGCGGGGGATCCGCACGAAGCGAGCTACCGCGTCCGCGATCTCCTCCCTTCGGAGTCGCTGCCGCAGCTTCGGGTCGATCGGCGGCAGTCGCTCCTCGCCGTCGTCGATCGCCTCGCCGCGCGCGTCGAAGGAAACGACGCCATCCGTTCCTACGACGAATACCGGGCCCGGGCGACATCGATGGTGCTTTCCTCGCGCGCCCGCGAGGCGTTCGCCATCGAGAACGAGCCCGACTCGATCCGCGACCGCTACGGCCGGAACACGTTCGGCCAGAGTTGCCTGCTGGCCCGGCGGCTTGTCGAGTCGGGCGTGCGCTTTGCAACGGTCAATTACGGCGGCTGGGACCATCACGCGAAGATCTTCGAGGGTCTCGACAAGAAGCTCCCCGAGTTTGATCTCGGCTTCTCCGCGCTGGTGGATGATCTCAAGCAACGCGGCCTCCTCGACGAGACGCTCCTGGTCTGCATGGGGGAGTTTGGCCGGACACCGAAGATCAACAAGGATGCCGGCCGCGACCACTGGGGCCCGGCCGCCTCGCTGATCTTTGCCGGCGCCGGCGTGAAGGCGGGGACGGTGATCGGGGCCACCGACCGCGACGGTGGCCAGGTGGTCGAGAAACCAGTCGCTCCGGCCGACGTCGCCTTCACGATCCTTTCCTCCCTCGGCATCGATCCGCGCAAGCATCTCTCCACCGCCGATGGCCGCCCGGTCGAGATCCTCGACGCCGGCCGCACCATCCCCGACCTCTTTGGAGCCTGACCACCGTGGTGCGTTTTTGGTGGCCTCGGCTCCCGGTGGTCGCCTCGCAGGGCGGGGTGGGGGCCTGTCGGTGGGCGCTTGTGGCGTGCATGACGTGCATGGCGTTGATGGCGTGCCGAGGATCCTCTGCGACGCTGCGGGCTGAAGAGGCGCCAAAGCCACCGCAGACCCTGCTGACCGTGCCGCTGAGCGTAGTCGTCGGAGAGCCGGTGAAGGTCAGGGCCCGGGGGCTGCGCCTCGAGGGGGTAACAGAGGTGCGATCGATGACGCCCGGCGTCACCGCGACCTTGCTCTCCCAGGGGAAAGTGGGCCTCCCCACCGGTGTCCCGGCCGAGAAGGCCGGCGACACGCAGGTCGAGTTCGAGATCCGCTTCAACGCCGATCTCACCGCCCCCCCTCCGACCGAGATGGTGATCGTTCTCGTCGCTCCCCACGGCGAGACGCCGCTCCGCCTCGCGCTTCTCGCGCCGGAGCGGGGAGTCCTCGAAGTGGAGCCGAATCCCGGCTTCGACAGGTCGCAGGTCATTCCGCTGCCGGCCAGCGCGACGCTCTCGATCCTCGGAGCGATCGAGCGGCCGCTGGATGTCGATGTCTTCCGGCTCGCGGGGAAGGCCGGGGAGCATCTGCGGGTCTCCGTCACGGCGCAGTCTCTCGGCTCGCTCCTCGATCCGCTCCTCACGCTCCACGATGCGGACGGCGCCCCGATCGCCACGGCTGACGATGGCGAAGGTTCACGCGATCCGCGGCTCGACATCACCGTGCCACGGACAGGCCCGATCTTTCTCGTCGTCCAGGATGCCAACGATGCCGGCGGCGAAGCCCATCCCTATCGGGTGACTGTCGAATCGTCGGCTCCGGTCGAGTCCGTGGCTGCGGTGAGCTTCATCCATGACATCGCCCCGATCTTCCAGCGGCGCTGTGTCGCCTGCCATGGCGAAAACAAGTCCGAAGGGGCATGGCGGGCCGACTCGCTCGCCGCCCTCATCAAGGCCGGTGCGTCGGGAGCCGAAAGTTTCTTGGCGGGGCATCGAGGCGAGAGCGAGGCTTTTGTCCGCATCACCTCCACCGACGCCGATCTGCGGATGCCGCTCGACGGCGAGCCCCTCTCCAACCTCGAAATCGACGCGATCGCGCGTTGGATCGACGCCGGCCTTCCCTTCGATGGGGTCTCGGCCGACACCCTGCTTGTCGACCAGATCGCGCCGCCGATCCATCCAGCGGCCCCTTCGACCTATACGACGCTGCCGCCGGTGACGGCGCTTGCCTTCACCCCCTCTGGCGACCTGTTGGTCGGCGGTTGGCGCGAGGTTCTTGTGGTCGATCCGGCCAGTGGCGGCGTTCGTAGCCGAATCGGCAATCTGCCGGAGCGCTCGAGCCGGATCGCGGTCCATCCTGCCGGCGACCGCTTTGCCGTGGCGGGTGGGGTGCCCGGCAGGCTCGGGGAGGTGCGGCTGTTCACGCTCGCAGGTGAGCTGCTTCGCGTCCTCGCCCCCGGGGCCGACATCGTCCATGACGTCGCTTGGAGCCCGGCCGGAGACAGGATCGCCGTCGCCTCATCTGATGCGACGGTGCGGATCTTTGACGCTGAAAGTGGGAGCCTCGTCCGCATGATTCCCGGTCACCGCGACTGGGTCCTCGCCGTCGCCTGGAGCCCCGATGGGAGCCGAATCGCCACTGGCAGCCGTGATCGGACGGCCAAGGTGTTTGAGCGTGCGAGCGGGGCGCTCCTCGCCACCTACAGCCGGCACGATGCGCCGGTTCGTGGCATCCTTTTTCACCCTGAGGGCGAGGAGATGCTCTCGGTCAGCGATGCCCAGAAGTGGGATCGCTGGAAGATCGCCGCAGCGGCGCATGTCCGCGACAGCCATCTCGGTGGCGAGGTGTTTGCGTTGGTGGCGGCGGGGGAGTTTTTCGTGGTGCCGTCAGCCAACGGGAAGGCCCACCTTTTCAAGCTCCAGGATGGGGAGAAGGTGCGAGAGTACGACCCAGGGCCCGGGCGGCGGCTGATCTCCGTGGCGGCGAGTGTCGCGGCCGATCTCGTCGCCGCCGGCACGCAGGATGGCCGGGTCGTCGTCTGGAAGCTCTCCACCGGAGAGCGGCGGGCAGATTTTCCCCTCCAGCCGTGACGAAGCTGTCCGGAGGAGTTCACGTCAGCCCGTCGAAGAACACGCGCCGGGCCGTGTTGCGGAGGATGTCGAGACGCTCCTCGCGCGAGAGGAAGTCGAGCCTGTCGCGCACGAGCTCGAGCGACGCCGTGTAGGAATGCGCTTCGCCCGCCGGGCCCTGGTCGAGCTGGTAGGGGCAGTCGGTCGCCCACATCAGCCGCTTCGATCCGTAGGCGTCGCGGAGACGGCGAATCATCGGTGCGAGATCGTCGTAGGGGGGCTGCTTCGCGCCGAGGGCATAGAAGGCCGACACCTTCACGTTCACTTCCGCGTAGTCGGCAAGCGTGAGGAGCCGCTCCATATTGGCCTGTGCCTCCGGGCTCTCGAGCCCCCCCTTCATCCCCAGCCGGGCGAAGTGGTCGATGACGACCGGTGTCTTCGGGTACCGCGCCACCTGCGCGGCGATCGCGGGAAGCGCATCGGGGTCGGCAAGGAGGCACATTGCCAGGTTCTCATCCGCACCGCATTCCCACATCGCCTGCATGCCGGCTGAATCGGCCCACGCTTGGGCATTCTTCCGATTGGCATAGAGCCGGAAGCCGCGCACGCCACGCCCTTTCAGGGCCTTCATTTCGGCGGCGACACCCGGCTTGTCGTGATCGATGATGGCCACGCCGGCGAAGGCCGGCGGATGGCGGTGGATGCAGTCGAGCATGTAGGAATTGTCGAAGCCGTAGAAGCTCATCTGGATGAGGACGACCCGCGACACGCCGTGCGGCCGGCAGGTGGCCAGCAGCTCTTCGGCGGTAAAGCTCGCCGGCTGCATGTCGGCCTTCGTGAACGCTGCCGCCAGCGGCCAGGCGACGGTGTCGGGGGTCCAGACATGGACATGGGCGTCGACGAGGTCGGTGAAGTCGTCGGCGGCGGCCAAGGCCGATGGCGAGCCGGGCCCCGCCAATCCGGCACCGAGGCTGGCGGCGGTCGTTGCCAGAAACGCTCGCCTTGAAACGTCGGTCATGTCACCGTCTCCCTCGTGGCTGGCTGCCTGCCGTCACTCGTAACGCCGGGAAAACTCCCGGTAGAACTCCGCCGCCTGCTCGACCTGATTGATATCGACATATTCGACCGCGCCGTGGGCCTGATCGATGCTCCCCGGGCCGAAGACGATGCAGTCGAGGCCGTGCCGGGAGAGTTTGCTGGCGTCGCTGCCATAGGGAACGCCGGCCGGTTCGCCGTCGAGCCCGAGATCCCGGGCCACCTCCGAGGCGAGCGTCGTCGCGCGGGCGTCGAACGGCGTCTCGAGCGCCTCATCGACGAGGAACGGCGCCACGAGTTCGGCCCGCACCGCAGGGTCGTCAGACGCCATTCGGTCGAGGATCGTCTGGTAGGTGGCGAGAACGTCGGCCGTCCGTTCCCCCGGCAGAAGGCGGCGGTCGATCTGAAGGGCGCAGCGATCGGGGACGAAGTTCACCTGCACGCCCCCGCCGATGAGGCCGACGTTGCCGGTGGCCGGGCCAAGAAGGGGATGACGGCTGGATGCCAGGGCGGCGTGCATCGCATCCACTGTACGGATGAAGGCGGCCGCGTGGCTGATGGCATTGATGCCGAGGTGGGGCTTCGAGGAATGGGCGGCCCGGCCGTGGAAGACGATCTCCCACCGCACCACCCCCTTCGTCGCCACGACGACGCGCATCTCCGTCGGTTCGGCGACGATGGCCGCCCGGGGCTTGAGGCTCGCAGGCGTCGCCGGGAGGTCGTCGCACAGGCGCGTCACGCCCCGAAATAGGTGCTCCTCGTCGATCACCGCCGCCAGCCAGATGTCGCAAGGGGGCACGATCAGCGATCGATGGATGTCGAGGACCGCGTGGAGCATCCCGGCGAGGCCGGCCTTGGTGTCGCAGGAGCCGCGGCCATACATCCTCCCGCCGTCGATGACCGGAGCGAAAGGTGGGATCGTCATCCCGGCGATGCTGACGACGTCCATATGGGCCTCGAGCACGACCTGCCGGGAGCGATCGCGGCCGGGAATGATCCCGACGACGTTGTCGCGCCCCGGGAGGACCTCCGTGCGCCGCGTCTCGATCCCCGCAGCACGGAGCCGCTGGTGAAGATAGTCGGCCACGCCCCCCTCACCGGGGCCGCCGAACTCCGGGTTCACGCTGTCGATCCCGACCAGCGCCGCGAGCGTGTCGATGACGGGGGAGGGCACGGGACACTTCCTCACAAGGGCGGCCGGCGGAGCCCACGGGCGGGCGGGGCGGTGACGATCGCCCCCGCGTCCCGGTCTGGTCGGCCTCAAGCCTGTCAGGCCGCGGGCGACCCATACCTTAACAGCGCCTCGGCGATCTGCAGGCTGGCCGAGCCGTCGCCATAGGGATTGGTGGCCTGCGCCATCTGTCGGTAGGCGTCTGAATCGTCGAGGAGCCGCTGGATCTCGGCGGTGATCCGCGCCGGATCTGTGCCGACGAGGAGCGCCGTCCCGGCGGCGATCCCCTCGGGCCGTTCGGTGACGTTGCGAAAGACGAGGACCGGCTTGCCGAGCCCTGGCCCCTCCTCTTGGACACCCCCGGAGTCGGTGAGGAGGAGGTAGCAGCGTGACATCAGCCAGGTGAATGAAGCGTAGTCCTGCGGCGGAATGAGGTGGATCCGGTCCTGTCCGGCGAGCTCGCGGTTGGCAATCTCCTGGACGAGCGGATTGAGGTGGACCGGATAGACGGCGACCACGTCGGGATTGCGCTGCACCGTGTCGCGGAGGGCGCCCATCACGGCAGCGAGTCCGTCGGCCCAGTTCTCGCGGCGGTGGCCGGTCACCATGATGCAGCGGGCTTGTGGGCCGACGTGCGCCTCATACCAATTCCGGATCGGGGCGACGCGCGCGTCGAGATCGGGGAGGCGGACAACGGCCTGGACGGCATCGATGACGGTATTGCCGGTGACGACGATCGAGGCCGGATCGATCCGCTCGGCGAGGAGGTTGTCGCGGGAGGCCGTGGTGGGGGCGAAGTGGAGGTCGGCGGTCGGCGCGATGATCCGCCGGTTGACCTCCTCAGGGTAGGGCTGCCGACGGTCGTAGGTCCGCAAGCCCGCCTCGACATGCCCCACCTTCACCCCCATGCAGAAGGCGGCGATCGCCGCGCACATCGCCGAGGTCGTATCCCCCTGGCAGAGGACCCAATCGGGGCGTGACGTTTCAATCGCCTGGGAAATCCGCGCGATCGCCAAGCTCGCGAGCTGGACGAGCGACGGCCGCTCGGCGAGGAGATGGAGGCGGTGATCGACCGTCACCCCGAACAGCTCGAGGACGGAGTCGAGCATCGCCTCGTGTTGCCCGGTGGAGCAGAAGATCGGGGGCGCGAAGCATTCGGGCATGTCGCGCAGTTGGCACCACACCGGGGCCATCTTGATGCCCTCTGGCCGCGTGCCAGCGACGAGCATGATCCGTGGGCGGTGGCTCATGCGCGCGAGGCCTCGGCGGGAAGCGGGACCGTCAACGCAGATGCCCCGATGTCGGGCCGGTAGATGCGGCGGTACGCAGGGAGGATCGACTCGAAGGAGAGGACCTCGCGGCTGGCAGCGATGCAGCGCTGGCGCGTTTTGACCTGGGTGTCGACCGGGGCGAGGAGGAGCTCGCGGATCGCCGCCGCGACGAGCTCGGGAGCGTTGGAGGCGGGGACGACGGCACCGACATCGCGGTCGCGCACGATTCCCGCGAAGTCGGCCAGAACCTCGGTGATCACGACCGGCACCCCCATTGAGAGATACTCGGCGAACTTCGTCGGTGACGCGACCCGATTGACGACATTGTCACTGCGGAGGAGTAGGGCTGCGTCGGCGGCACAGGCCGTGCCGGCGACCTCCTTATGCGGGCAGGACATGATGAGGAAATCTTCCGCGGGGATGCCGGCCTCGCGGCAAAGCTCCGTGAAGGTCTCGATGTCACCGGTGAGGATGAGGAGGAAGGCGGAGGGCGTCTTCCGGCGGAGGGCCGCGAAGGCAGCGACTTTTTCGGCGGGGAGTTGCCAGCCGCTCGTTCCCCCGAGGTACAGCACGCACGGCCGGCCGCGCAGTCCGAGACGCTTGCGGGCTTTCACCCGCGCTTCCTCGACTTCCTGCGGCGATGCGGAGAAGCTCAAGACGCAGGGGATGATCTCGATCTGGGGATGGGGGAACGGGGGCCCACCACTGACGAGGATCGCTTCGACATACCGCTGGAGAACGTGGCTGACGGCGATGATCACGTCGGCGCGCCGGAACGCCTCCCGCTCATGGCGCCGCCGAAGGCGGTACTCGGGGCTGTGTTGATCGAGATCACCGTAGATCTGCCGTTCTTCGATATCGACGCCATGGACATCGAACACCATCCGCCGGCGGCGGTCCCAGGCCAGCGCGCGGGAAGCCGCCGAAGCGGCGGCGTGGCTCTGGGCGTGAACGATTCCGATCCGAAAAACGCGGCAGGCGACCCACACCACGAGCGCCGACCACCAGCCGTTGAGTCGATAGGAAAACGGCATCCGGACCGGAAACACCGGCACAAACAGCGGGATCGCGCCCATCGAGCGGATCCTCGCGATGGCCACCTTCCTTGCCGGGTTCCGTCGCAGCGAGCGGAGCGACTCGAAGCTGACGAGCACCGGCGGGGGGCACGACCCCTCCTGGACCTCGACCACCGCCCGAGTCGCCATCGCCACCCGTACCGAATACCCATCCTCGGCGAGCATGGTGGAGCCGAAGGCGACCATCAGGCAGCGATTGGACATGGACGAACCGAGGGGGGCTGGCAGGAAGCCCGTGAGATGACGGCTCCACAGACTCGATGGTGCGGAGGGCTTAGCTTACCCCCGCTCCGCTGCCCGCTGTCGGATTTCTTCGGCGGTCTTGGGTCTGCGGCGAAACGCTTTTCAGCCACCTTGCGGGGGTTACAGCATAAAACGAATCATTCCCCACGAGCGAGTGATTCAAACCCCCCCAGTGTGGCGCAGGAGGACATCCACTGGCGGGGGGGCGGGCCTGAATCTGGCATTCAGCCGAGCACGTCGCGCACCACCCGGCCGGCGATGTCGGTCAGCCGGTAATCCCGGCCGGCGTGGCGGAAGGTGAGGCGCTCGTGGTCGAGGCCGAGGGCTGCGAGCATCGTGGCGTGGAGATCGTGGGTGTGGACGGCCCCCTCGACCGGCAAAATGCCATGCTCGTCCGACTTCCCATAGACAATTCCTCCCCGGATTCCCCCCCCGGCCATCCAGGAGCTGAAGACGAGGTTGTGGTGCTCGCGGCCGGGGTGATCGGCCGTCTGGTGGAAAGACGTCCGTCCGAACTCGCTGGTCCAGACGACGAGCGTCCGCTCGAGCATCCCCCGGCGCTTCAGATCGGTGAGCAGGCCGGCAATCGGCTGGTCGATCGCCCGGGCGAGCTTCTCGTGATCGGCCATGTTGCCGTGCGAGTCCCAGTTGTTGCTCGAGCCGACATCGACAAGCTCGACGAATCGCACACCGCGCTCGGCGAGCCTGCGGGCGACGAGGCATTGCCAACCGAAGCCCTGCGTCGCGCCGCGCTCGAGGCCGTAGAGGCGCAGCGTCTCGTCGGTCTCTCCCGAGAAATCGAAGACCTCCGGCGCCTCCCGCTGCATCCCGAACGCCGTCTGGAAAGAACGCAGTCGCGCTGCCAGCGCCCCGTCGCCGTCGCGGTTGTGGAGGTGGGCGGAGTTGATCCGGGCGAGGAGGTCGAGCTCCAGGCGCTGGATGGCCGGCTGGGGGGAGAGCGACTTGAGATTCGGAAGCGGCTCGGCGCCGGGCAGCACGTGCGTCCCCTGATGGCAACCGGGGAGGAAATCGCTCCCCCAGGTCTGGGCACCGGCATACGGGGCCGCCGGGGCGACGACGACAAACGACGGCAGATTCTCATTCTCTGTGCCGAGGCCGTAGCTCACCCAGGCGCCGTGGCTCGGGCGGGCGAACTGGGCAGAGCCTGTGTGGGCGGCGAGCGTCCCCTTGTCGTGGCCGTCGCTGTCGCAGTGCATCGCGTTCAAAATGCAGAGATCGTCCACGACGCTGCCGACGGCGGGAAAGAGATCGCTCACCCGCGTGCCGCTTTGGCCGTACGGCTTGAACCCCCACCGCGGCTTGATGAGGAAGCGCTCGAAGGCCCCCGGCTTGTTGAGCCAGCGCGAGGCGGTGATCGACTTGCCATGGTCGGCGAAGAGCTGCGGCTTGAAGTCGAAGGTGTCGACGTGCGACACGCCGCCGGTGGAATAGAGGAAGATCACTCGGTCGGCGGTGGCGGGGAAGTGGGGAGCTCTGGCCGCGAGCGGGTCGAGCGTCGCAGCCGGGGCCGCGCGGGAGACATCGGCGAGGAGCCCGGCCAGCGCCGTCTGAAACAGCCCCCGGCCGACCGAATCGAGCCAGGCGCGGCGTGGAATGGTGGCGGCGGTGGCTGGCGGAGGTGTCATGGTGGCTGGCGGAGGCGTCATCGTGACTCGCGGAGGCGTCATCGTGACTAGTCGATGAACAGGAAGGGATTGGCGGTGAGGAGGACACGGGCCAGCGCCCCCCAGGCCTCGCGCTCACTGAGCTTTGGCGACTGCTCCGCGACCCGCGCGAGGAAATCGTGCATGCCGGCCAGCTCTCCATCATCGGCCTGGCGCCCCCAGGCCAGCTCCGCCGCCAGCCGGAGGCGCGTCTCACGTTCGCCGGCCGTGGCGAGGAGCCGGTCGGCAAAGGCCTCGCCGGCGCGGTGGATGAGCGGGGCATTCATGAGGAACAGGCTCTGCGTCGGCGTGATCGTGGCATCCCGGACGGCAACGCTCTGGTTAGGATCGGCTGCGTCGAACAGCGCGAGGAATGGATGCCGCCGGTTGCGCTGCACCATGAGGTAGACACTGCGACGGTCGGAGTCGTATTGCCCGTGGAACGGCTGATGGATCGTGAAGGCCCAGGTATCGACCGCGGGGAAGGGATGGGGGAGCGGCGGACTTCTGTCGAGGAGGCCGCTCGTGGCCAGGAGCGCGTCGCGGAGCGTCTCGGCATCGAGCGGGCGACGCGGGAAGCGCCCGAGGAGGCGGTTCTCCGGATCGGCGGCGATGCCATCTGCATCCCCCTCGGCCGACTGCCGGTAGGTGCGCGACCGGAGCACGAGCCGATGGAGCTCCTTCACTCTCCAGCCCGACTCCATGAAGCCGACAGCGAGCCAGTCGAGGAGCTGCGGATGGGAGGGCCGCTCGCCACGGACCCCGAAATCGCTCGCCGTCGGGACGAGCCCGCGGCCGAAATGCCACTGCCAGATCCGGTTGACGAAGACCCGCGCGGTGAGCGGGTTTTCTCGGCGCGTGAGCCACATGGCCAGGTCGCGCCGGCCGCTCCCCGCCGCCGGATCGGCAAGCGCGTCGCCTCCGAGGAACTCCAGGAACCGGCGCGGCACTTCGGCCCCCGGCTTGTCGGGCTCGCCGCGGGCCTGGATCCGCGCGTCGGTCGGCGTCCCCTCCGACACGCCGTAGGCCACCGGATATGGGGGCGTGTCGGCGATCGCTTTTCGCCGCGCCGCCAAGGCCTCGATCTCCTTGCCGACAAGGGCCACGCGCTCACCGGCATCGGCCGGAGGCTGGGGCTTCTCCGCCGGCGGAGCCCCCGGGGGAGGGAAAGGCATCCCCTGCCGGCCGACATTGTCGATGTCACGGATCGTGGCAGGGCCGCTGACAGCCCCGAGGCCATCGCAGATGAACGTGTCGATGACGCCATCCCATCCCGCGGGGAGCTTCACGTCTGCGAAGGAGATCGGCTGGGGCGACTGGCCCTCCTCTGGGAACGGCGTGATCGACCCGCTGCCGGTCTTCGTGGCATGGTCGAGCGTCACGCTGACGTGGTACCAGCGCCCCGGCTCGAGCGCCGTCACCACCCGCCATCCGTCGCCGTCGCGGAGGGCGAGCTCCCGCTGCGTGGCCGAGAGATCGAGCGCCGTCGACTCGATCACACCACGGCCGAGATAGAAGCGGCAGGCTCCGGCCGGCTGGTCAGCGGCAGCCGAGGGGATCGTGCGGAAATCGAAGCAGACATGGAGCGGCATCCCGGGGGTGGCGGTGAGACGATCGCCGAACGTGTGGCGCACCCCTTCGTTGGGCGCTCCCGTGCCGACGCGCACGCCGCGCGTGCCCGCCGGGTGGACGTGCCGCCACGGGCTCTGTGATTCGGCAAGCACCGTATTCGGCCCGGCCGAGAGCCACGGCGCCGCGTTCGGCCCCTGGCCGATCTCCTGGGCTTCGAGATCGAGGTCGACTCCCCCGGCAAACGTTGTTCCCTCGAGGTCCGTCTTCTCCCGCGCTCGCTCGGCGAGCTCCCGATCGAGCGTCGCAAGCGCCTCGGCCTTCTCCCGGTCGAGCCGCGCCGCTTCCTCCGGGGGCACGAGTGCCGGGAAGTGTGCCGGCCGCTTCTGTTCCTCACCGCCAGGGAAGGCCCACGTGGTGCTCTGAAGGATGCCGTAGAGGGCGTAGTAGTCGGGGGCGGTGACGGGATCGTATTTGTGATCGTGGCAGCGGGCACAGCCGAGCGAGAGCCCCAGCACGGAGCGGCCGAGGGAGTCGATGCAGTCGGCGAAATCGAGATGCTGGAAATCGCTGTTGGGGGCGTAGCCGTAGCGCTTGCCGACGGCGAGAAAGCCGGTGGCGGTGACGAGATCGGCGTAGTCACCAGGGGGAGCCTCACGGGCCAGGATGTCGCCGGCAATCTGCCGGGCGAGAAAGGCGTCGTAGGGCATGTCGGCATTGAAGGCGCGGATCACCCAGTCGCGATAGCTACCGGCTTCGCGAACGGGGTAATCAGCGCCGTCGCCGGCGGTGTCGGCGTAGCGGGCGACGTCGAGCCAATGGCGCCCCCAACGCTCGCCGTAGGCGGGGGAAGCGAGGAGCCGGTCGATGACGCGCTCCCAGGCATCGGCCGCGGTGTCCTCCAGGAAGTCACGGATGTCCGCGGGTGTCGGAGGAAGGCCGGTGAGATCGAACGTGACGCGCCGCAGGAGCGTGCGCCGATCGGCCAGCGCCGTCGGTTTCAGACCCTGGGCTTGGAGCCCGGCGACGATGAAGCGATCGATGTCGTTGGCCACGAGCTCCGGATCGGAGGCTGGCGGGATCGCCGCCACCGGCCTCGTAAAGCTCCACCACGACGCGGCCGCTTCGCGATTCATGCCGCCGAGGCGGGCTTCAAGGACGCGCGGATCGGCAGCACCGGTGCTGATCCAGATGGCGAGATCGTCGATCTCGCTGGGGGTGAGGGGAGGCCCGGCATCCTCCGGAGGCATCGCCGAGACCCCGTCGGCATGCTTCACCGCGCGCAGCAGGAGGCTTCCCTCGCTGTCACCAGGGACGACCGCCGCCCCGGAGTCGCCGCCGCTGGCCCATCCCTGCCGGGAGTCGAGTGCCAGGCCGCCGCTGGTCTTGCCGGTGGCGGTCGCGTGGCAGCCTTGGCAGCGGGCAACCAGGAGTGGCCGGATCCGGTTCTCGAAGAGGTCGTCGTCGGCTGCCGGCGACGGCGTCGTGGCACCAAGGAGCATCGCTAGGCCAACGACGACAAGAGCGAACCCGCACAGGGATCGCCGGGCCGAGCTGTCGGGCGGAGAGGAGGCCATGGCAACACGCGTGTGAAAGGGGGAAACGGGCATGGGCCCCCCCAGAGTCTCACCGCTCCAAGAATACCCCGGGGAGGGTGCCGCCACAGCGTCAATCGGGCCTGGCGGCCCAGACCGCCGTCTGTCGATCGCTCGTGAATCCCTTAGAATCGATCTCCCGACAGGGTCCCTCTGGGAAAGCATTTGGTCGTCTGGGGAAAGCCTCCATGGTCCGTTGTCTCTTCGCCTTCCTCCTCGCGTTTGCGAGCATCCCTCTCCTGGCCGCTCCTGCGGCTGAATGGAAGCCGGCTGCGGCGCCCCTCATGACCCGATGGGGGAAAGAGGTCACCCCCGACAACGCCTGGCGCGAATACCCCCGGCCGCAGCTGGTGCGCGACTCGTGGCTCAATCTCAACGGCTTGTGGGAGTACAAAATTGTCGATCGGCCCGCCGGCGAGATCGGCGTGCCGACGGCCGATGGCAAGCCGCCCCGGGAATGGAATGGAAAGATCCTCGTCCCCTTCGCGCCAGAGTCGGCGCTGTCGGGGGTGGGGAAGAGCGTCTCGAAGGAGCAGCTCCTCTGGTACAGGCGCTCGGTCACCGTACCGGAGGCGTGGAAGGGGAAGCGGGTCATGCTCCGTTTCGATGCCGTCGACTGGCACTCAAGCGTGTGGATCAACGGAACGAAGCTCGGCGATCACAGCGGCGGCTCCGATCCCTTCTCCTTCGACGTCGCCGCGCACCTCAAGCCCGGTGCCAATGAGCTGCTCGTCCGCGTCTGGGATCCGTCGGACGAGGGGCCGCAGCCGCGCGGCAAGCAGAAGCTCAAGCCCGAGGGGATCTGGTACACGCCGGTCAGCGGGATCTGGCAGACGGTGTGGATGGAGCCGGTTCCCGAGCTCGAAATCAGCGGCGTCTTTCCTGTCGCTGACATCGGTAAGGGTGAGGTCGAGTTCACGGTCGACGTCCCTTGGCCGGGTGGCGGCATTCGGCCGAGCATTCGCATCGTCGAAGGGAAGGGAACCGCGCGGAAGGTCCTCGGCGAGGGGGCCCTCGGCAAGCCGATCTACGTCACCGTCAAGGAGCCGCGTCTCTGGACTCCCGACGACCCGCACCTCTATCCCGTCGATGTCGAGCTTGTCGGTGCTGATGGCACGACGATCGACATCGTCTCCACCTATTTCGCGATGCGCTCGATCGCCGTCGGCAAGGATGAGCAGGGGATCCTCCGATTGCTGCTCAACGGCAAGCCGCTGTTTCAGATCGGCCCGCTCGACCAGGGCTGGTGGCCCGACGGCCTCCTCACGCCGCCGAGCGACGCGGCAATGAAATACGACCTCGAGGTGCTCAAATCCCTCGGCATGAACATGCTCCGCAAGCACATCAAGGTGGAGCCGGCCCGCTACTACCACCACTGCGACACCCTCGGCCTGCTCGTCTGGCAGGATCAGCCCAGCGGGATGGGGGCGGGGCGGAAGCAGTTCGTCCAGCCCGACTGGCAGGAGGACGGCGAGTTCACCCCGGAGGAGAAGGCGCAGTTCCGCACTGAGCTTGCGGCGATGATCGACCGGCTCCGGTTCTTCTCCTCGATCGTCGTCTGGGTGCCGTTCAACGAGGGCTGGGGGCAGCACGACACCAACGACATATTGAAGTGGGTGCAGGAACGCGATCCGACGCGGCTGGTCAACGGCCCGAGCGGCTGGACCGATCGCGGCTACGGCGACTTGAAGGATGCCCACATCTATCCCGGCCCGGGGATGTTTCCGGTGATGCCCGACCGGGTGAGCGTGCTCGGTGAGTTCGGCGGCTTGGGGCTCCCGGTCAAGGGGCACCTTTGGAAAGACTCCGACAACTGGGGCTACCGCACCTACCAGAACGAGGCCGATCTGCGGGCCGCCTACGGCGATCTGATGGAGCGGCTCCATGGGCTCGTCGGCAAGGGGCTCGCGGCAGCGGTCTACACGCAGACGACCGACGTCGAGATCGAGGTCAACGGCCTCCTCACCTACGACCGCGAGATCCTCAAAGTGGACCCACGGGAGACGGCCGCCTGGCACCGGATGCTGTTTGAGCCGGCGCCAGTCTTCCGCGACTTTGTGCCGACGGCCGAAGCCGGCCCGGCGGAGTGGCGATTCACGCTCGAGCCACCGCCGCCGACCTGGGACAAGCCGGGCTACGACGACACGGCTTGGAAGCGCGGCCCAGGGGGCTTCGGCACCGAGGGCACCCCCGGCACGACGATCCGCACCGAGTGGAATACCAAGGAGATCTGGCTGCGGCGGATCGTGAGCCTGGAAAAGCTCCCCGACGGGAAGCTCTTCTTTCGCATCCACCACGACGAGGATGCCGAGATCTTCATCAACGGCGTCCTCGCCGCCACGGTGCAGGGCTTCGTGACGGAGTATGTCGAGGTGCCGATGCTTGCGGCAGCGCGGGCAGCACTCAAAGAAGGGGAGAATCTCGTCGCCGTCCACTGCCGCCAGACCGGCGGCGGGCAGTCGATCGATGTCGGGATCGTGGAGCGGGTGCCGGGGAAGT